>NZ_JBHXTQ010000120.1:0-18549 GCF_042677305.1 Kitasatospora sp. NPDC127121
GTCTCGCTGGTGCGGGACGGACGCCGGCCGGGCGCAGACCGGCGGCGGCCCCCGGCGCCCACGCTCCGGGGACCGCCGCCGTCAGCCGCCGTTTGCTAGCCGCGACGACGGTTGCGGCGCGTCACCAACGCCAGCCCGCCGCCGAGGAGCAGGAGACTCCCCGCCAGCCCGGCCAGGTGGGTGTTCGCGCCGGTGCTCGGCAGGTGGCCGTGCGGCGGCTTCGCGGTCACCGTCGCGCTGGACGGCGGGGAGGTCACCGGCGGACCGGACGGCGGAGTGCCCGTCGCCGTCGCCGTGTTGGTGACCTTCCCGCTGTCGACATCCGCCTGCGTGACGGTGTAGTTGGCGGTGCAGGTCACGGACGTGCCGGGCGCGAGCGAGGCCGCGCCGGCCGGGCAGGTCACCACGGGCGGAGTGCCGCTGCCCGAGAACGCCGTCTCGTTCACCGTCACATCGGTCAGCGTGGCGCTCCCGGTGTTGGTCACCAGGAAGCTGTAGTCGACGACCTGCCCGACGGCCGAAACCGTGGTCGGCGAGGCCGACTTGACCACGGTGAGCGCCGGGGCCGGGGTGTTCGGGACGCTGGTCGAGGACGGCGGGGACGTCGCGGGCGGACCGGTGGGCGGAGTGCCCGTCGCCGTCGCCGTGTTGGTGACCTTCCCACTGTCGACATCCGCCTGCGTGACGGTGTAGTTGGCGGTGCAGGTCACGGACGCGCCGGGTGCGAGCGAGGCGGCGCCGGCCGGGCAGGTGATCGTGGGCGGGGTGCCGCTGCCGGAGAACGCGGTCTCGTTCACGGTGACGTTGGTCAGGGTGACGTTGCCGGTGTTGGTCACCAGGAAGGAGTAGTGCAGCACCTGGCCGACGCCGGTCAGTTCGGTCGCATCCACCGACTTCATGATGGTGAGCGCCGGGTTGGGGGTCGCGGTGACGGTTGCGTTGGAGGGTTGTGAGGTGACCGGCGGGCCGGTGGGCGGTGTGCCGGTGGCCGTCGCGGTGTTGGTGATCGAGCCTGCGTTGATGTCGGCCTGTGTGACGGTGTAGTTGGCGGTGCAGGTCACGGACGTATTGGGGGCGAGGGAGGCGGCGCCGGCCGGGCAGGTGATCACGGGCGCCGGACCGCTGCCGGAGAACGCGGTCTCGTTCACGGTGACGTTGGTGAGCGTGACGTTGCCGGTGTTGGTCACGAGGAAGCTGTAGTCGACGACCTGCCCGACGGCGGTGACCGTGGTCGGGGACGCGGTCTTCATGATCGTGAGCGCGGGCGTCGCGGGGACGGGTGTGTTGGTGAAGGTGCAGACCACCAGCGGGCTGTTCTTGCCCTCCACCGTGGGTGGGAACGGCAGGTTGAAGGTGGTCGCGCCGGTGCCCGAGGCGACCGGGGCGTTGCCGTTGGCCGTGTCGACGCAGTCGTAGGCGGTGGTGTAGTTGGCGAGGCTGCCGGAGGCGGCGGTCTCGGTCAGTGTGTAGGTGGTTCCCGACACGGCGATGACCGGGCCGGCGGGGGGTGTCTGGATGCCGGTGCTGGTGCCGGTCGTGGTGGCGGTGTTGCCCTGGGTGACGCCGCCGCCGGTGATCGCCAGGTTGAACTGGTCGTTCGACGTGGTCGACGAGGCGAACCGGCCGACGATGTTCTTCTGCAGGGCCAGGGTCGGGTTGGTGGAGCAGGCGCCGAGGTCCACGGACAGGAACGCGTTGTTGGAGTACGGCGTGGGCCCGGCCGTGATCACGCCGGTGTTCGGGTTGAGCTGCTCCAGGAAGGTGGTGGTCCCCGAGGCGAACTCGATGTAGAGCATTCCGGCGTTGTCGAAGGCCGCCCCGTTGAACGAGTTGCTGTCCGGGTTGGGCAGGGTGCTCAGCACCGTGTCGGTCAGCGGTACGCCGGTGGCCGACCCGGTGGTGGGGATCGGCCCGGCGACCCGGCCGATGGCGGCGTCGGTGCCGACGGAGGAGAGGGCGTAGAGGTTGCCGCCCGCGTCGAAGGTGATGTCGCCGTTGGGGCCGGAGGCGCCGGTGACGGGCAGGTCGAAGGTGGCGATCACGCCGGGGATCGCCGTGTTGGTGGTGGTGTTGAAGCCGTAGAGGGTGGCCACGCCGGGCGTGGTCGCCGTGCCGGGCTCGAAGCTGGCGTAGTAGTAGACGCCGTTGACCGGGTCCACCGCGCCGGAGACGAAGGAGTCGGTGGTGGCGCCGGCGGTTCCCGTGTACGTGGTCCAGGTCTGGGTGGCCGCGTTGTAGCCGTACACATTGACGGACCCGGCGACGGTCGGGGTCTGGTCGACCACGTAGGCGGCGGTGCCGCCGTCGGTGATCCCGAGGGCGTTGGTGAAGCCCGACCCGGCGGGGAGCGTGCTGACCGTCGTCGCGGTCACGCTGGATCCGCCGACGCTGCCGGCTGCCAGGGCCAGCAGGGTGCCGTTCGCGGCGGTGGAGGAGCCGCGCTGGATGGCGTAGATCGTGTTGCCCGTGCAGTCCAGGGGGTCGCCGGGTGCCCGGGGCAGGCGGCCGAGCGGGGCGGCGCTCGCCGGGGCGGCCGCGCTGCTCGGCCCGGCCGGACCGGCCGCTGCGGATGGCGCGGCCTCCGGGGACGGGGCTCCTGGAGCGCTGCTCCGGCCGGTGGGCGTCGCGGCCGGTGAGGGGTCGGCCTGCGCCGTCGTGGCGCCGGCGCCGGGGTCCTTCCACTCCAGCACGACGAGGCCGTTGCCGCCGTCGCCGCTGTGGCCGCCGCCGTCCTTCGCCGCGTCGGCACTGGTGTTGGCGCTGGTGTCGGTGCTGTTGACGCCCGCGATGGACGGCGCGAAGCCGCCGAAGGCCGCCCCGGTGACGTACTGGCGCTCGGTCACGTGAGGGGCGAGGCCTTGCGACCCGTCTTCAGGACCGGCCCCGGCCCCGGCCGTGCCGGCGCCGCTCGCAGCCGCGCTCGTGGCCGAGGCCGTGCCGCCGTCGGCTGCCAGCAGGGTGTCCGCGGGGGTGTGTGGCTGGCCCGACCGGATGGTGGAGGCGCCACCGCTGCGGGCCGCCGGGGAGTCCGGGTCGTCGGGACGCGACCGCCCGCCCTGGCCCGGCACCACCGTCAGCCGCTGTCCGGCCGTCACCTCCAGCAGCGCGGTCGCGTAGGCGCCGGCGGCGCCCGGCCGGTTCGCGTGGTCGTGGCCGGCTGCGGCGGTGTCGCCGTCGGCGGCCGCACCCGCGCCCCAGGCCTTCGCCCTGATCGAGGAGACCCCGGTGGGGACGGTGAAGTCCTGGTCGCTTCCGGTGTAGGCGAAGGACAGGCAGTCGGTGTAGCCGGCATCGGCCGGGCACGTCTGAGCCGTGTGCGCGGCGGGTGCGGCCAGCAGCGGGACGAGCGGCGCCGGCGCCAGCATCAGCACGGCCGCCAGCATTCCCGTCCAGCCGCGCCGCGTCGAGCCCGCCCTCCTCGGCGGACGGGCCAGGGCTCTTCCTGGTGCCTCGAAGGCTCGGGCCAAGCCCCAGTGGCGTCTGATTTCGGGCATCGGGGACTCCCCAGGGTGCTCGCGGGACTCTTGGATGACGGCATGAATGCGGCCGTAAGGTGACGAACTGACTATGTCGTCCGTGTTATCCGGGCTGATCCGGCGCGCGGGAGAAGTCATCCCGGCGGCCCATGCGAGCGAGCTGACAATCTGACGGACGGACCGCCGAGTACGGCTGTCGGAGTGACGGCCGACGCCATGGCGGTCACGGCGGTCACGGCGCCTCGCCTGCAAGCGGGGCCCGGCGCGGGGTCCTCCCCCTCGCGCGCTGCCCGCAAACGGACGGCCGGGCGCGGCAGGTCGGCGGAGCCGCCGTCCGCGCGAAGCCCGTCAAGCTCCTGCGGGAATCTGAACTCGCCTGCTGCTGCGCAGAGTTGATCCGGAAAGCCGCCGGGCTCACTGGCGAACTGACGGACAGTCGGCTTCAGGGGTTGGTGGCGAAGGCGGCGATGTCCGCCAGCGGCGGCCGGTAGCCGTGGGTGGTGTCCACGTGCAGGTGTGGCACCGGCAGGGACGGCGGGGTGAAGTCGTCCAGCAGGTTGCCCGGGCCGGGCGGGGCAGCGAGGAGCGCGCGGTCGGCGTGCGCGGCGCGGCGCGGGTGCGTCGTCAGGCGGGCCCGGATCCGGGCGCGGGCCACTGCCGGGTCCACCCGGCAGTGCACGATCCGCAGTTCGGTGTGCCCGGCCAGCGGGGTCAGGCCGGGTCGCCACAGCCGGTCCTGGAACGCGGCCTCCGCCACCACGCTCACCCCCGCGCGCACCAGGACCTCCAGGACGTCGAAGAACGCCGCGCGCACCGCCTCGTCGGGGTTCCCGGCCCGGGTACCCGCGTGCACCAGGCCCTCCTTCAGCTCGTCCCGGCACACCGCCGGGCAGCCGAGGGCCTGTGCCAGCGCGTGGGCCAGCGTCGTCTTCCCGCTGCCCGGCCCGCCGCTCACCACGATCAGCACCTGTGGACCCCTTTCGTCAGGTCAGACCACGTCAGGCCAGGTCAGGCCAGGTCAGGCCAGGTCAGGCCAGGTCAGCTCAGGTCAGGCCAGGCCAGGCCAGGGCGCGGAGCAGGCGGTCGGCGAGAGTGGGGTAGGGGCGGCAGTCCAGGACGGGCAGGTGGTGGGTGCGGGCCTGGTCGGCGAGCCAGTGGGAGTAGCGGGCGCTGACGGCGGCGCGGCGTTCCTGCGGGCCGCAGTCGGGCTCCCGCTGGGCGTAGTTGGCGCTGATGCCGGCCGCGTCGCCCTCGTGCAGGAACACGGCGCGCACGACGCGGCCCTGCCCGGCGGCCTCGGCGGCGGCGCGGGCGGCGGCGGCCGGGGTGAGGTAGTCGCCTTCGACGATCGCGGGCACGTCGACGGTGAGGCGGTTGCGCACCACGCCGAGCAGGGCGTCGTCCAGGGCGCGGGCGGTGGCGATCTGCAGTTCCAGGACGCGGTCGGCGGGCAGCGCGTCGGGGTCGTCGAGGCCGTCGAAGTGGTGCAGGCCGGGGTGGCCCTCGGCGGTGGTGGCGGCGTGCAGGGCGGCGACGACGTCGTCGAACTCGACCACGAACGCGCCGCTGTGCCGGGCGAGTTCGGCGGCGGCGCGGCTCTTGCCGAGGCCGGAGGCGCCGCCGAGCAGCAGGACGTCCCAGGTGGGGGCGCTGCCGTTGCCGTCCCCGTTGGCGCTCCCGCTGCCGTTGTTGTCGTTGCTGTGCATCCGGGCACGGTACCCGCCGCGCGGGGTGGGGCGGTAAGCGGTTTCGGGGGCGGGCGGGCTCTGAGGGGTGAGGGAGGTGTGGGCCTTCCCCGCCTGGCCCCCGGCGCCCGACAGCCGGCCCCGGCCCGGTCCCGTCCGTCACCCGCGCCGCACCCGCCCCCGGCGCGGCGCGGGTGACGGGAAGCGGGTCGCGGGAGGCGGAAGCGGGCGTCAGGCGTCGCGCGGCGGGCCGAAGTCGGCGGCGAGCACGGCGAGCCTGGCGAGCAGGGCGTCGGCGAGCGGGAAGGCGGCGTCGCCGGCCAGCCAGCGGCTCAGCGCGGTCACGTAGCAGTCGAGGACGAGGTCGGCGACGGCGGCCGGGTCGAGGTCTGGGGCGGATCCGTGTCCGGTTCAGTCGTCGTGCAGCGGGCGGCGCACCACCCAGGGCAGGACGAACCACAGCCCGGCGAAGATCAGCGCGACGACGGAGGTGATGGCCAGAGCCGTGGCGGTCCCGAGCACGACGTCCAGGACGAGCAGCACGGCGCCGGTGAGCGCGCAGGCCAGCAGCACCAAGCCCAACTGGGCGATGTGGACGGAGACCTTGACGATCCGCGCCTTGCCGGGGTGGCGGAACAGCCCGCGGTGCAGCGCCACCGGGGTGGCGAACACGGCCGAGGAGATGACGGCCAGCAGCAGGGTGGTGACGTAGACGTCCTGCTGGCCGTCGGTGAGGGTGGCGAAGCGCGGGGTGAAGGCGACCCCGAGCAGGAACGCGAACACGATCTGCACGCCGGTCTGCAGCACCCGCAGCTCCTGCAGCAGTTCCACCAGCCGCCGGTCGGCCCGGGCCCCCGGGCTCTCCGGGCCGGACGGGGACGGGGCGACGGGCGGCCCGGGTTCGGGCTGGGGCGGCGGCGGGGTGCTGGTCATGCGTCACCTTGATGTCGGAGGATGCCCCGGCTTTCGGGTCGGGGAGGAGCTCGGTTTTCCGCGTGGCGGGTCGGGGGCGGCCGTTTTGCCGCTCACCGGGCCGGTGTCCACCGCCCCGGTCCAAGCACCTTTGTCAGACCGTCAGGCTATGTTGCCGGTCATGGCGATCACGGCGCAGGACACGGACGGGTGTACCGGGCATGGCCGGTACACCTACCGGCTGCGATGGACTGCGCGCACTGCGATGCGAGAACCGAGCACGCACTGCCGCTGGGACTGCGCACCTATACCTGCACCACGTGCGGAGCCGTGTCCCCCAGGGACAAGAACTCCGCTTACGTGATGCTCAATCGGGCAGGTCTGAACCCGGCTGACGCTGATGGCAGAAGACCTGCCGGGACGCCGTCCCGGAAGGCGGCCTGAGTCACCAATCCACCCGACAGAAGCCGGAATCCCCGGCGTCAGCCGGGGGAGCAGTCAAATTCTGCTGGCCCGCCGTCCGGTGCGGTGCCGCCCGGTTCGGCGCCGTCCAGGCGGTGCTGCCAGGCGGTGAGGAGGGTCTGCAGGGCGGCGGCCTCCTCGGGGGACAGGAGGGCGAGCAGGCGGTGCTCGTTGCGCAGGTGGGCGGTGAACGCCTCGTCGATCAGCCGCAGTCCGGCGTCGGTGAGGGCGACGACGCGCCCGCGCCGGTCGCCCTCGGCGAGGCGGCGGGTGACGAGTCCGGCGCGTTCGAGGCGGTCGATCCGCTTGGTCATCGCGCCGGTGGTGACCATGGTGTGGGCGGCGAGTTCCCCGGGGGCCCGCTCGTAGGGGGCGCCGGTCCGGCGCAGCGCGGCCAGGACGTCGAAGTCGCCCTCGCCGAGGCCGTAGCGGGAGTAGACCAGGGCGAGTTCGCCGGTCAGCCGGGCGGCGAGGCGGTGCAGGCGGCCGATGACGGCCAGCGGGGAGACGTCGAGGTCGGGGCGTTCGCGCCGCCACGCGGCCTGGATCAGCGCCACGTGGTCGGCGTCCGTGTCCGGCGGGGAGGGCGTCCGGGGGTGCTGCTGGTGCTCCATGGGGCCATCCTACCGCCAGTATCTTCCCGGGAAGGTATATTGCCTTCCATGGAAGCCAATCTGCGGTGGGTCCTGCTGACCGCGGTCGCGCCACTCGCCTGGGGCGCCAACTACTACGTAACCCACGCCTACCTGCCCGCCGACCGGCCCCTGTGGGGCGCGGCCCTGCGCGCCCTGCCCGCCGGATTGGTCCTGCTCACCCTGTCCCGCCGCCGCCCGCACGGGCCCTGGTGGTGGCGCAGCGCCCTGCTCGGACTGCTGAACACCGCGGTGTTCTTCGTCCTGCTCTACCTCGCCTCCCAACTGCTGCCCACCAGCACCGCCGCCACCGTCATGGCCGCCTCCCCGCTGGCGATGCTGCTCACCGCCTGGGCACTGGCCGGGCAGCGCCCGCACCGCGCCCACCTGGTCGGCGCGGTGGTGGGCCTGGGCGGGGTGGCGCTGACGCTGCTCGGCGCGGGCGGCGCGGGCGGCGCGGTCGGCAGGGCGGGGCTGGCGGCGTCGGTGGCGGCGATGCTGGTCTCCTGCGTCGGCTACGTGCTGGCCGCCCGCTGGCGCGAGGGCGCGGACCCACTGGCCGTCACCTCCTGGCAGCTGACCGCCGGCGGCCTGATGCTGCTGCCCCTGGCCGCCGCCGCGGAGGGCGCGCCCCCGGCGATGGACGCCCGCGCACTCCTGGCCTTCGGCTACGTCACCCTGGTGGCCACCGCCCTCGCCTTCGCCCTCTGGTTCGCGGGCCTGCGCCACCTGCCGGCCGGCACGGTCGGCCTGCTCGGCCTGTTCAACCCGCTCGCCGGCGTCCTGCTGGGCGCCGGCCTCGCGGGGGAGGGGCTCGGCACGCGCCAGGTGTGCGGGCTGGCCCTGGTCCTGGCCGGCGTCCTGCTCGGCCGCCTCCGCGGGCCCGCCCGCCCTGCCGAGGTCTCCGTCGCGGCCGAATCCGGCACCCGCATCCGGAGTTGACGAATCGTCAGTCCATCGGCCGGGTCGGATGGTGATCCAGGACGGCACACGCGGCCCCGGGGGAGCGGTGCCCGATCGCCACGGCCACGGCCACGGCCACGGCCACGTCCGCAGTCGCCGCCCGCCCCCGCCCGGCCCCTGCCGCCCGCGCCCCCGCTGCGCCGCGCCGGCGCCCGCTGCCCGTAGGCTGGGCGGGCCGTCACCGGCACAGACCGTCACCAGTACTGACAAACACGACAGAAGCGGGCAGGGGCATGCAGTTCGACGACCAGGGCGACCTCGACACCTCGCAGGTGGACGACCGGCGCGGGATCCCGGGCGGGAAGGTCGCCATCGGCGGCGGGGCGGTGGGCCTGATCGTCGTGCTGTTCGCGGTCGTCCTGGGCGTGGACCCCCAGCTGCTGGGCCTGTCCTCCGGCGGCGGCTCCACCACCTCCAACGGCGCGCACACCGCCGGCGAGGTGCAGCAGGCCTGCAAGACCGGTGCGGACGCCAACCGGCGCCAGGACTGCCGGATCGTGGCGGTCACCAACAGCGTGCAGGAGTTCTGGCGCGCCGAACTGCCCAAGCGCACGGGCACCGCGTACCGCAACGCCGAGACGGTGCTGTTCACCGGTCAGGTCTCCACCGCCTGCGGCCCGGCGACCTCCGCCGTCGGCCCGTTCTACTGCCCCGGCGACCGCAAGGCCTACTTCGACCTCGGCTTCTTCAACGAGCTCTCGGCCCGCTTCGGCGCCAAGGGCGGGCCCTTCGCCGAGTCCTACGTCGTCGCCCACGAGTACGGCCACCACCTCCAGAACCTCCTCGGCACCATGCAGAAGGTGGGCAGCGACCGCCAGGGCGCCAACAGCGCCTCCGTGAAGCTGGAACTCCAGGCCGACTGCTACGCCGGGGTGTGGGCGCACCACGCCACCACCACCCCGCAGCCCTCCACCGGGCGGCCGCTGATCGCCTCCCTCACCGACCAGGACATCGCCCAGGGCCTGGACGCGGCCGCGGCCGTCGGCGACGACCGGATCCAGAAGCAGGCCACCGGCCGGGTCAACCCGGAGGGCTGGACCCACGGCTCCTCCGAGCAGCGCAAGACCTGGTTCACCACCGGCTACCGCACCGGCGACCTCGCCCAGTGCGACACCTTCGGCAAGCTCTAGCCCCGCGAGCTCTAGCCCAGCGAGCCGGCAGGCCGGCTCCCGGAGTGCGGCGGCGCGCCCCTGTCAGATGTCAGGGACCGCCGCCGCGCCCGCGTTCCTAGGCTGCTGAGCACCGGCCGGACCCCACGTCAGGCCGCTCACCAGCCAAGGGAGAACCATCCATGCGCAGGATCACCCACGCCGTCGCCACCCTCGCCCTCGCGACCGCGGCCCTGACCACCCTGACCACCCTGGGCGCCGGCAGCGCCGGCGCCGCCGACGGCTCCTGGGCGGGCTGTCCGTACGGGGCGGTCTGCGTCTACCCGCAGAACCAGAACCCGGCCTCGGCCCCGAGCGAGGTGTACTGGAGCTACGGCGCGCACAACCTGAGCAACCAGTACGGCAACCACTGGGTCCTCAACAACCAGTCCGGCGGCGCCCACGCCCGCCTGTGCAAGGGCTCGGGCGGCGGCAGCTGCGTCTACGACATCCCGGCGCAGAACGGCGTCTGGTACGACCTGGGCCCGATCAACTCGATCACCCTCGACCGCCCCTGACGCGTCGTTCCCGACGCGCTGCCCCTGACGCACCGGTACCACCGTGCACCGGTACCACCGCGCACGGGGGCGCCCGCCGCACGGGGGGCGGCGGGCGCCCCACCTCCCTGACGCCCCGACAGGTTGATCGACTCTTGAACGGCGGGCCCCGTAACGGGCGCCGCCGTT
This sequence comes from Kitasatospora sp. NPDC127121, assembly GCF_042677305.1. Lineage (NCBI taxonomy): Bacteria > Bacillati > Actinomycetota > Actinomycetes > Kitasatosporales > Streptomycetaceae > Kitasatospora > Kitasatospora sp. NPDC127121. Next base: position 9,965 of record NZ_JBHXTQ010000120.1, read on the forward strand.
CCGTCATTTGGAGCTTCCTCCAGGTTTCAACTCCCCGTCAGTGTTCATGAAGATAACGAGTAGAGGCGCATCGCCCGCAGTCTGAATTTACTTATTGACGTCATGTACGCGTTCAGGTTTAACTCCCCCCACCCCGCCGCAGAGCCGCGGCGACGTCAGGGAGAGGCACCCCCATGAACGCAGCACTGCGTCGCGTCCTCATCGCCACCACCGGCATCTCACTGGCCCTGTCCATGGCCGCCTGCGGCAAGGCGGGCGGCGACAAGAAGGACGCGGCCGCCTCCGGAGACGGCAAGTCCATCGGGCTGCTCCTACCCGAGAACGCCTCCTCCACCCGCTACGAATCCTTCGACCGCCCCTTCGTCGAGGCCAAGGTCGCCGCCCTGTGCGCGGACTGCAAGGTCCTCTACAACAACGCCGAGGGCAGCGCCGCCAAGCAGAAGCAACAGTTCGACACCCTCCTCGCCCAGGGCGTGAAGGTGATCATCCTGGACCCCTACAACGCCAAGTCCACCCAGGGCTGGGTCCAGGAGGCCGCCGCCAAGGGCGTCAAGGTCGTCGCCTACGACCGCCTGGCCACCGGACCGGTCGCCGCCTACGTCTCCTTCGACAACGAGAAGGTCGGCGAACTCCAGGGCCAGGCCCTCGTCGACGCCCTCGGCCCGCAGGCCGCCGACGCCAACGTCGCCATGATCAACGGCGACGAGGCCGACCCCAACGCCGCCGACTTCAAGACCGGCGCCCACAAGGTCCTCGACGCCAAGGTCAAGAAGATCGTCTACGAGCAGTCCGGCCAGTGGGACGCCACCATCGCCGGCCAGAAGATCGGCGCCGCCGTCACCCAGCTCGGCAAGAACGGCTTCCAGGCCGTCTACTCCGCCAACGACGGCATGGCCGGCGCCATCATCACCCAGCTCCAGGGCGCCGGCATCAAGGTCCCCGTCGGCGGCCAGGACGCCGGCCTCGACGCCATCCAGCGCATCGTCAACGGCGACCAGGCCTTCACCATCTACAAGGCCTACCGCCCGCTCGCCGACTCCGCCGCCGAACTGGCCGTCGCCCTCCTCAAGGGCAAGGACGTCAAGACCGTCGCCACCGCCACCGTCGACAGCGCCACCGACAAGGCCATCCCCGCCAAGTTCCTGGACGCCAAGGTCGTCACCAAGGCCAACATCGCCACCACCGTCGTCGCCGACGGCCTCTACAAGGTCTCCGACATCTGCACCGCCGACTACGCCGCCGCCTGCGCCGCCGCCGGCCTCAAGTAGCCCGGCCCGCCCAGCCGCCCAGCCGGCCCCGCCCAGCCGCCCAGCTCGACCCGGGTCCAAGTCCACCACCGCAGAAGAAGGTTCATGTGACAGGCGCACCCGTCCTCCAGCTGCGCTCGGTCTCCAAGCGCTTCGGTGCCGTCCAGGCCCTCACCGATGTCGGCCTCGACGTCCACCCCGGCGAAGTCCTCGCCCTCGTCGGCGACAACGGCGCCGGCAAGTCCACCCTCGTCAAGACCATCGCCGGCGTCCACCCCGTCGACGAGGGCACCATCACCTGGCACGGCGAGCCCGTGCGCCTGACCCGCCCTCAGGACGCCCAGGCCCTCGGCATCGCCACCGTCTACCAGGACCTCGCCCTGTGCGACAACCTCGACGTCATCGCGAACCTGTTCCTCGGACGCGAGAAACGCCGCCACGGGCTCCTGGACGAGGTCGCCATGGAGCAGCACGCCCGCGAACTCCTCGACACCCTCGCCATCCGCATCCCCGACGTGCGCACCCCCGTCGCCGCGCTCTCCGGCGGCCAGCGCCAGGTCGTCGCCATCGCCCGCGCCCTGGTCGGCGAGCCAGCCCTCGTCATCCTGGACGAGCCCACCGCCGCCCTCGGCGTCGAACAGACCGCCCAGGTCCTCGACCTCGTCGAGCGGCTGCGCGAACGCGGCCTGGCCGTCGTCCTCGTCAGCCACAACATGGCCGACGTGCGGGCCGTCGCCGACACCGTCGCCGTCCTGCGCCTGGGCCGCAACAACGGCGTCTTCCCCGTCGCCGGCACCACCCAGGAGCAGATCGTCTCCGCCATCACCGGAGCCACCGACAACGCCCACGCCCGGCGCCAGGCCCGCCACATCGAGGAGGAGGACGCCGCATGACCACGCCCAGCACCCCCGCCGACACCCCCGCGGCCCCCGGCGCCGACCCCCGCCTGCACACCCGGGCCGCCGGCCCCGCCGGCTACCTGGACGCCGCCCGCCGGCGCCTGGCCGCCGGCGAACTCGGCTCCCTGCCCGTCGTCGTCGGCCTCATCCTGATCGCCGTCATCTTCCAGTCCGTCACCGGCCACTTCCTCCAGGCCGACAACCTCACCAACATCACCCGCTTCATCGCCGGCCCCGGCCTCATCGCCGTCGGCGTCGTCTTCGTCCTCATCCTCGGCGAGATCGACCTCTCCCTGGGCTCCGTCGCCGGCGCCAGCGCCGCCCTCGCCGCCGTCCTCGCCGTGCGCCAGGGCGTCGCCGAATGGCTCGCCGTGCTCGCCGCCCTCGCCGCGGCCACCGCCATGGGCCTGCTGCATGGCCTCTTCTTCGCCCGCGTCGGCGTCCCCGCCTTCGTCGTCACCCTCGCCGGCATGCTCACCTGGAGCGGCCTGCAGGAGTACGTCCTGGGCGACCTCGGCACCGTCAACAACCGCCACGGCGGCCTCATCGCCACCCTCGACACCACCTTCCTCGGCGACGGCGACATCGCCTACGCCTGGGCCCTGGCGGTCCTCGCCCCAGCCCTCTACCTGCTCGCCCACCTGCGCACCGCCCGCCGGCGCACCGCCGCCGGCCTCACCGCCCGCCCCACCGCCGACACCGCCATCCGCACCGGCGCCCTGGCCGTGCTCACCCTCGCCACCGCCTACGCCCTCAACCAGGACCGCGGCCTGCCGCTGCCCCTGGTCGTGCTGGTGGGCGTCGTCGTCCTCACCGACTTCGTCCTGCGCCGCACCTCCTACGGGCGCCAGATCTTCGCGGTCGGCGGCGGCGTGGAGGCCGCCCGGCGCGCCGGCGTCAACGTGGCCCGGGTGCGGATCTCCGTCTTCATGCTGTCCGCGTTCCTGGCCGGCCTGGGCGGGCTGTTCTACGCCTCCCAGCAGGGCTCCGCCGACAAGCAACTGGGCGGCGGCAACGTCCTGATGAGCGCGATCGCCGCCGCCGTCATCGGCGGCACCAGCCTCTTCGGCGGCCGCGGCAAGACCTGGTCCGCGCTGCTGGGCATCCTGGTGATCCAGTCCATCACCACCGGCCTGGACATGGTCCACGCCGCCCAGGCCATCCAGTACATGATCACCGGCGCCGTCCTGCTCGCCGCCGTCGTCCTGGACTCCCTCTCCCGCCGCACCCGCACCGCCGCCGCCCGCACCTAGCGAAGCCCGAAAGACCCGGGCCCCTCTTCCCCGGCCTGGCGCTCCGCCGCATCGCGTGGCGCCAGGCCGGGGAACGCAGCGCCGCCCCGCCTCTCCTTCCCGGCTTCCGGCAACCGGTTGGCGACCACCCCATCGTGTCGATGGGCTGACGCGTTCGCCGCAGGAGGGGCGGGCAGTCCGGTGTTCGCAGGTAAAGGCAGGTCAGACGCTGTACTTGTCGTGCGGGGTGCCACGCTCCCACACGGCCTCGAACGCGCAGGAGACGAGACGAACCGTCGCGGAGTCCTCAAAGAAGGCGAACCCGGGCTCGGCCCAGTCGCCGTACCCCGTGAAGAAGTGGAACAGCACCAGCTTGTCGTCGATCAGCCAGAAGTCGTTCCCCGGCAGCGCGATGTCCGACGCCTGACTCCTCGGCAGCCACCGAACCAGTTCCCCGGCCGCCAGGTTCATCGGGGTGACCGCGTGCTCCCACCGGATGTAGTCGGTCACCGGCTCGGACACGATCCGGGCCCGCCGCATGACCACGCCACGACCGACCGTCTCGCGGACGAGTCCCAGCCACTCGGGCCACCACGACGCTTCGGGGTCCAGCTCGATCCCGCCGGTGCGGGCGAAGCGGTCGATCTCCTCGGCCTCGTCGCCCACGGCGTAGGAGTCACGCATCTCCAGATGAACCGCGGTCCTCTGAGCGCTCCTCAGCAGCGCGGCGAAGTCGGGCACGTTCGACACGTTCGACAGCCTCCTTCAGGATCGGCGCCATGCGGGCCGGGATCCGGATCACGGACTCATGAGGGGGGATCCCGAGCGGGAATCCCGAGCGTGCGGCCGGGAACCCACCCGGTCCCTGCGATCTTCTCGCAGATGGCGTCATCGGCCGCCCAGCTCTGCACGATGACCTCCGCCGCCCGTGCCGGGGTCGATGCCCACGAAACCCAGGGCCATGACGATCTCCAACGTCTGCGGAGTTGCGAGGACGCGCACCACCGTCAACCCTGCGAATCAGAATCACAACCCGGCATGCACGACATTGCACGAACCCGGCCAGAGCCGCAGATGAGCCGGACGTATCCCACGGCCGGCGTTGCCCTTGGGCCTGTTGGATTCCAACAGGCCCAGAACACACGAAGGCCCCTAGAAACCGCCGTGTGGTGCCGAGGCGAGTGGAAGTGGAGGGTGTCGGCGGATGGCGGCCCTGAGGTCCGGCCGCCCCGGGCGCCACACGCATGTCCGCGAGTGGCGCCCGGCTGACCTGGACGAGCCGACCGCGCTGCGCAGGAAGTCGGCGGGGGCGACTTCCTGCGCACGGTGGGGTGTTGCTCATGGGTGGGCGGCTTGGGCTTGGGCTTGGGTGCGGCAGTGGGTGAGGGCGGGTTTGATGCGGGGCCGGGGGAGGGGGTGACGGTGAGGAGTTCGCTGAGAAACCGCTGGGCATCGGGTCGGCCTTGCCCTACGATCGCGCGAATGATCACTCATGGAGCGATACTCGACACCGCCCTCGCCCGGATCACCGCTGGTTACGTGTTCCCCGAGAAGACGGCGGCCATTGAAGTGGCGATCCGGAACCGGCTGGCGGAAGGCGCTTATGAGGGCCTGGACGAGCGGGGGCTGTGCGAGCGGGTCACGGAGGACTTGCAGGGGGTGTGTCCGGACAAGCACCTGCGGCTGTTGTGGAGCGAGGAGCCGCAGTCGATGGACGAGGAGCCGGAGGACGTCGCCCGGGCCCGGTTCGAGCGGTACGCCCGGGAGAAGAACTACGGCATCCGGCGGGCAGAGCAACTCGACGGCAACATCGGCTACCTCGATCTGCGCATGATTCCCCCGGCCGGGGTGGGCGGTCCCGCGATCGCCGCCGCGATGCAATTGGTCGCTTCCACCGAGGCGTTGGTCATCGACCTGCGGCAGTGCAGCGGCGGCTCACCGGAGGGCGTTCAGCTGTGGTGCAGCTACTTCTTCGCTGACGACGAGGTGCACCTCAACGACATCTACGACCGGGCTACCGACTCCACCCGCCAGTACTGGACCCTCGGGCACCTCGCCGCGCCGCGCTATTCGGACCGGCCGGTGGCGGTGCTGACCAGCGACTTCACTTTCTCCGGTGGGGAGGAGCTGTCGTACAACCTGAAGGTGCTCAAGCGGGCGACGCTGGTCGGGCAGACGACGCGTGGTGGCGCCCACCCGACGGCCCGTATTCCTGTTGCGCCGCATGTGACGGTGACCGTGCCGGCGGCCCGCTCGATCAACCCGGTCACCGGCACCAACTGGGAGGGCGTTGGCGTGGAGCCGGACGTGGCGGTTGCCGCTGAGGACGCGCTGGAGAAGGCACTGGAACACCTTCGCGCGTAGTTGAGTCCCCCGGCTGCTCAGTCCTGAGCAGCCGGGGGGCCTATGCGAGGCAACTGGTGCGGCGCGGTCACGCTCAAGGCTCTCAGCCGCCCCCGGGGCCCGCCGCCCCCGTGAGCGGCGGGACCCGGGGGGTGGCGGGTCAGGCGGGGTGGATGCCCGGGTTGCCGGCCTGGGTGACGAAGGAGGCGGCGGTGGTGACGGTGCCGCCGGGGCGGGTGATGTGGGAGACGGCGCGGTAGTCGGCGCGGACCTGGTGGCGGTCCAGGGTGAGCGTGGTGTAGCCGCGCCGCCCGTCGTAGAACTTCATGTGCGGGTTGGCCGACATCAGGTTCTGCCAGTTGGACGGCTTCTCCTCGCCGTCGCCGTCGCTGCTGATCGAGGTGCCGACGAACTCCACGCCCACGGTGCGCGAGTCCGGCTTGTCGAAGTCGCGCTTGACGTCCAGGGCGTAGGCGACGTGGACGTCGCCGGTCAGGAGCACCAGGTTCTCCACCCCGGCCCGGTCGACGGCGGTCAGGAAGCGCTCGCGGGCGGCCGGGTAGCCGTCCCAGGCGTCCATGGAGAGCTTGGAGCGCTCGGCGGTGGTGTTCTTGCGGCGGGAGAAGACGACCTGCTGCGGCACGACGTTCCAGGTCGCCCGGGAGCGGTGCAGGCCCTCGGCGAACCAGCGCTCCTGGGCGGAGCCCATCAGGGTGCGCCGCGGGTCCTCGGACTCCGGGGTGGGGTACTGCCAGCCGTCGCCGTTGGCCTGGTCGTCGCGGTACTGGCGGGTGTCGAGGATGTCGAACTGCGCCAACTGCCCGAAGTGGACGCGCCGGTAGAGGGTGAGCTCGGTGCCGCGCGGCTGCGGCATCCGCAGCGGCATGTTCTCCCAGTACGCGCGGTAGGCGGCGGCGCGGCGGGCGATGAACGGCGCCGGGTCCTGGCCCTTCTCGGGGATGCCGGCCGCGTAGTTGTTCTCCACCTCGTGGTCGTCCCAGGTGACGTACCAGGGGTGGGCGGCGTGCGCGGCCTGGAGGTCGGGGTCGTTCTTGTAGAGGGAGTAGCGCAGCCGGTAGTCCTCCAGCGTGGCGGTCTCGTGGTTGAACAGCGCCGGCAGGGTGCGGTCGGTGTACTTGCGGTCGCCGCCCGCCGCGTCGATGCCGTACTCGTAGATGTAGTCGCCGACGTGGAACACCGCGGCCAGGTCCTCGTCGGCCAGGTGGCGGTAGGCGGTGAAGTAGCCGTCCTCGTAGGCCTGGCAGGACACCAGCCCGAAGCGGACGGCGTCCAGCCGGCGCCCGCGCTCCGGCGCGGTGCGGGTGCGGCCCACGGGGCTGCTCCAGGCGCCGACGGTGAAGCGGTACCAGTACACCCGGTCCGCGTCGAGGCCGTCGACGTCCACGTGCACCGCGTAGTTGAACTCGGCGTGCGCGCGGGCGCTGCCGCGCCGCACCACCTTGCGGAACCGCTCGTCGCGGGCCAGCTCCCAGCCCACCCGCACCGAGCCGGCGGGCGGCAGTCCGGCGCCGGGCTCCAGCGGGCGCGGCGCCAGGCGGGTCCACAGCACGACGGCCCCGGGCAGCGGGTCGCCGGAGGCCACGCCGAGGGTGAACGGGTTGCCGGTGATGGCGCGCGGTCCGAACTCGGCGTCCTCGGCGTGCGCGGACGGCAGGTTGACGGTGAACGCCAGCGCGGCGGCGGCCGAGGTGACGGTGAGGAAGCGGCGCCGGTCCAGCCGCGCGGCGGCCTCGCGTAGCTGCTGGTCGGGGGAGGGGCGGTCGGCAGGGCGGGTCATGGGGTGAAGGCCTTTCGCTGCTCGGCGGTGTGCGAAGGAATTCGAGTGGACCGCGCCGTACGCCAGGGGTCGGAATTCCGGCAGCCGAGTGATCATCTGATGGGGGAACCGTGAAGGTCCGACAAATCACCCCGGGTGGACGGAAATGGACGCGCGTAGCGCCCCCCGCGCGAACCGGTCCACTTGGCCCGCGACCGCAGACCGTCCAGTCCCCGACCGGGCCCGCCGCCGGCCCCGGCCCGCCCGCAGGACCCGCCCCGCAGCCACCCGGCAAAACCCCGAACCCGCACGAGGGGACGGCTGCTCCGTACCCGGAACGGGCCGCGCGACCGGGGCCGCCCCGCACTGCACAGCGACGCTGGCAAAGTCAAGAAAAACCACCCGAACGGGTGGGTCCACTTTTACGCCGGAGTGCGGTCGTGATGTACAACACGCTGGCACCCCAAGCGAGTTGACTGATAGGAATCACCCCGGGGGACCCGCCCATCAGCTCACACCTCTGGGAGGGAACCATGAAGAACCGCTTTGTACGTCGTGCGGGTGTTGTGGTGGCCGGCCTCGCCGTCCTGACAGTCGGCTTCGGCAGCACGGCGGCCATGGCGGCCGCCCCGGCCCCGGCCCCGGTCGCAGTGGTCCAGAACGTCACGCCCGCCATCACGGACGTGCAGACCTGGACCTACGTCACCGGCCCGCTGGAGACCACGCTCACCCTCGACACGACCGCCCGCTCCGCGTCCATCGTGGTGTACGCGAACGTGCCGTTCCTCGGCAAGGTCAAGGTCGGCAGCGCCTCCGGCAGCCTGACCGAGGGCATCACCTTCCACCTTGGCCTGTCGCCGTTCGTCAACGGCACGCAGAGGTTCTACCTGGTCGGCGACGACGTGCACCTGTACTACGACTTCGACGCGCTCGGCAAGCACTACACGGGCGACGTCAAGCTCGGCACGCTCCCGCCGTTCTAGCAGCCCCGCTCCACACCACCGGCGCCGCCCGCCGCGCCGTCCGCGACGACCCCCCCCGCCGCGTGGCGATCGCCACGACCCGCCGCCCCCGCGCTGACTCATAG
>NZ_JBHXTQ010000121.1:0-18444 GCF_042677305.1 Kitasatospora sp. NPDC127121
GAGACCGCCAAGCCCTACCGCTGGACCTACGAGGGCACCCCACTCAAAGCAGCCTGATCAACACCCCTCCACGAACTTCCGCAGAGCAGCACTAGTCAGTCAGCCCCAGGGAGCGGGCAAGCCTCTTCAGGCCGGGCGGGCGCGCCGGACCTGCCCAGAGGTCGGAGACGATGGCCACGGCGAGGGTGTGGTGCCGCATCCAGCCCGGCGCTACTCGCTGGAGCTTCTCCAAGGTCGACACCGCTCCCGCCGCGTCCCCCATGTCCGTGTACGCGCGCGCTACGTCCAGGAGCAGCCAGGTCCGCCAGGACACCGGGGTGTCGTTGCTGAGCCGGATTCCCTTCGCGAGCCCCAAGGCTTCCTCCGGCCGGGCGAATTGGACCGCGAGCCGAACCCGCTCGATGCGCACCGAGGAGCTGTTGAACACGCTGACCATGCGGCCGTCGGCCGAGGTAGGAAGCTTTGAAAGGCGTCTGGTCGCCTGCTCTGCGGTCAGCATCATCTCGGATGCCCCGTCATAGTCGCCGCTTCGGGCCGTGCTGGTCGCTGCGGACATGATCAGTCCGCCCCACACCTTGAGCCCCTCCGCCTTCGACGAGTGCTCGTTCTCCACTCCGTCCGCTGCGTGGATGGCCAGCGTCTGCGCGTCGCCGAGCCGGTTCTGGCGCTGATACGCCCAGGCCACCGAGTTGCAGATCATCGCTCCCAGCAGCGGGTCTTCCGCCGAGTCCGCTGCCGCTATTGCCCGTTCGAGACTGGACAGGCCGAGATCTGTCTTCCCGAGACGGATCGCGAGATGCCCGCCCAGTTGGAGAGCCTTGCCGAGCGCATGATTACCGGCCAGGCGATCCTCGCCGCGGCCCACGGCCGCGGCGAGGCGGGCATCCGCGATTATCGCCGGCAATGTCTCCATGACCCTGCCGAAGTCGGCCGCGTGATACAGGGTCCAGGCCTCTGCGATCTCGCCACGCAGCAGCGGAATCGACAACTTCTCCACGCCGTCCGCCACCGGCAGCGGCGTGAACAAAGGCGGCATGATCGCCCGCCGCACCGCGACCAGGCCAGGCGGATCCGCATCACCTGTCGACGGCACCGCCGGTGGATCGCCCAGAAGCGCAGTCAGTTCAACGCCAAGCCCCTTGGCCAGCGCGTGAAGTGTCGGAAGCCGCGCCGAATGCTTCCGCAACTGCTCAAGCTTCCGAACCACATCCACCGACACGCCCGACTTCTCAGCCAGGCCCTCCTGCGTCAGATCGGCCAAGCGCCGCAGCCGCTTGACCCGATCCCCAAGATGATCGCTCGCCATGCTTCCGACACTACGCGCACGCACGCCCCGACCAGCGCGAGTTGCCAACCCCGCACCCCAGCTCACCACCCGCGCGCCGCCGCCCCTGCCCGGGGGCGGCGGCCGGGAAGCCTAACCCGACGCCGGAGTGGGAAGTCATCCCCACCGACTTCCCACTCCACCCACAGGAGGCAACCGCGATGGCAACCACCTGGCGCAAGAGCAGCTACAGCGGCAGTGGCGGTCAGTGCATCGAGGTCGCCGACGGCTTCACCGGTGTGCAGCCCGTCCGAGACTCCAAGGACCCCGACGGGCCCGTCCTCTGCTTCCCCTCCGCCGCCTGGCAGGCCTTCGTCATCGCCGTCCGCACCGGCGAGTTCGACGCCCGGGAGACCCGCCTCTCGGCGAAAGGCTGACTGCGGCGACCTGATCGACCCGGGCACCGACGCGACCGGGATGCCCCGTGCTTCACCTGCGGCGGCGGGGGCCCGGCCGTTCTCCAGCCGGATCCACGCGGCCTTCTCGATCGGCTCGGGCATCGTGTGCGCCCTCGTCAGGCCGCGACGGGCGCGCCGGCGACGCGGCGTTCGCCGCCGTTGCGCTCGCGCCACGCCCGGTAGACATCGATGGCCGCGTCGCTGGGCAGGTAGCGCATCGGCAGCCGGCGCTCGTCCCAGTTCTTGGCGAACTCACTGTAGAAGGTGGCGAGTTCGAAGTACTTGCGGTCGTCGACGTAGTGCGGTTCGTAGTCGTCGCGGGTGGTGAGGAAGACGACCTCGTCGGGGCTGCAGTAGTAGAGCGAGCCCAGGCACATCGGGCAGGGGTGGGCGAGGACGTAGATGGTGGTGCCGGTCAGGTGCTCGGTGCCGAGCCTCGTGCAGGCGTCGCGGATGGCGAGGATCTCGGCGTGCGCGGTGGGGTCGCCGGTCTGGGCGACCTTGTTCGGGCTCTCGGCGAGGATCTCGCCGTCCTTGACGATGACGGTGGCGAACGGGCGCCCGCCTTCGGCGACGTTGCGGCGGGCGAGGTCGATGGTGTGCTGAGCGAAGTCCACGGTGGCGGTTCCTTGCCGGTCGGGGGCGGGCCGGGGTGGGACGGCGGGCCGGGGGGCCTGTCGGTCCGCCCCGGCCCGCGCGGGGGTCAGAACGGCTTGGTGGGCAGGTACTTGCCGTCCAGGGTGATGACGGCGCGGTGGCCGCCCTCGGGGTCCTCGACGGTCTTGACGTCGAGCTTGAAGTTGATGGCGCTGATGATGCCGTCGCCGAGCTGCTCGTGGACCAGGGCCTTGAGGGTGGTGCCGTAGACCTGGAGCATCTCGTAGAAGCGGTAGATGGTCGGGTCGGTGGGGATGCCGCCGGGGATGCTGCCGCGCAGCGGGATGGTCTGGAGCAGCCGGGCCGCGTCCTCGTCCAGGCCCAGGAGCTCGGCGACGGCCTTGGCCGCGTCGGCGGGCAGGGCGTGCTGGCCGAGCAGGGCGGCGGTGACGAAGGCGACGGACAGGCCGGTCGTGTCGGCGAGCTCCTGCCAGGTGAGGTCCTTGCGGATCTTGGCGTCGACGACCTCCAAGGCGAGCTGCTGACGGGCGGTCTGGTCGAACTGCGCGTGCACCATGGGGTGGGCCTTTCGGGGATGGGTCCGGGGCGGGTGCCCGGACCTGGTCTGGGGATGTGGGAGGGAGTGGTCGGAGGGGACGCGGTGGTCAGCCTGCCAGGGCGACGAACCGTCCGCTGTCGGTGTCGAGCGTCTCGGCGGAGCCGGATCCGATGTCGTAGACCCAGCCGTGCAGGGTCACCCTGCCCTGCACCAGGGCCTTGGCCACCGACGGGTGGGTCTTCAGGTTGGCCAGCTGGGCGAGGACGTTGTCCTTCACCAGGGCGGCGACCCGCTCCGCGCCGGCCGGGTGCTCGCCCGCGTCGGTGCGGGCCTTGGCGACGTCCGCGTGGTGCAGCCAGGTGGCGACGGCGGGCAGGCCGGTGAGGTCGCCGCCGGAGGCGAGGGCGGTCATCGCACCGCACGCGGAGTGCCCGCAGACGATCACGTCCGTGACCCCGAGCACGCCGATCGCGTACTCGATGCTCGCCGCGACACCGTCCGCGCCCCGGGTGTACGGGGGCACGAGGTTGCCGGCGGTGCGGATGACGAACAGCTCGCCCGGATCGGTCTGGGTGATCAGCTCCGGCACGACCCGGGCGTCCGAGCAGCCGATGAACAGCGCGGTCGGCTGATGGGTGGTGGCGAGCCTCTTGAACAGTGCCGCCCGGGCCGGGAACACCTCCCGGCTGAACCGCTGGAAACCCTGCGCCATCTCGTTCATGAGGTCACTCCTTCTTCGACGACCGTTGGTGCCTGTCGATGACCTCAACGATGCATGACCTGGCCCTATAGCGTCCAAGACGTGGTAGCCATCATTGCCATCAGTGCTGCCTATAGTTGGCTCATGGAACTGCGCCACCTCCGGTACCTGCTCGCCGTGGCCGAGCACGCCAACTTCACCCGCGCCGCCGAAGCCCTGCACGTCTCGCAGCCGACCCTCTCGCAGCAGATCAAGCAGCTGGAGAGCTCTCTGCACGTGCAGCTCCTCGACCGCTCCGGGCGCACCGTGCGCCTCACCGACGCCGGCCAGGCCTACGCCCACTACGCGCGCCGGGCCCTGCGCGACCTCGCGGCGGCCGAGCGCGCGGTGCGGGACGTCAAGGACCTCTCACGCGGCACCCTGCGCCTGGCCGTGACCCCGACCTTCACCGCCTACCTGACCGGGCCCCTCATCGGGGACTTCCACGCGCGCCACCCCGGGATCAGCCTGGACGTCCGCGAGATGGCACAGGAACGCATCGAGTCCGAGCTGGCCGCCGACCAGCTCGACCTCGGCATCGCCTTCGGCGGAGCGCACCTGCCGGCCGTCACCGCCACCACCCTGTTCACCGAGCACCTCGGCCTCGTCGTCGCCTCCGACCACCCGTACGCGGCCCACTCGGGCCCGCTCCCGGTCCGCGCACTGGGCGACCAGCAACTCGCCCTGCTCAGCGGCGACTTCGCGACCCGTCAGCACATCGACCGGTTCCTCTCCGACCACCGGGTCCGGCCGCGGATCGCCATCGAGGCCAATTCCGTCAGCGCGCTCGTCGCGATCGTCCAACGCACCAGCCTCGCCACCGTGCTACCCGACGCCACCACCCGCGAACACCCCCACCTGCGCTCCGTCCCGGTCGACCCGCCGCTCCCCTCGCGCGCCGTCGCCCTGCTCCGCCGGGACACCGCCTACCAGAGCGCCGCCGCCCGCTCCTTCAGCGACCTCGCCCGGCACCGCGCCCACACCTTCGACCACACCCCCGACGGCCCGGCCTGAAGCGGGCCCGCCCGTCCGCGCCCTGCGGACCGGCGGGCCCGGTCACGCACTCAGGACGAACCCTCACCACGGATCAGCCGCAGCGCCGGCCCCGCACGCCCGGCCCCTCGCCCGGCCCTGCGCCGCTCGGCTTCCCGCTCGGCCTCCTGTTCGGCCACCAGGTCCGCCGACACGCGGGCGCCCAACGCCCGCAGCTCGGCCTTGCGCTCCTCGTCGGCCTCCTCGTCGCCCGGGTAGGCGGCCACGTACTTGACGCCGTGCTCGTCCTCCCAGGCATAGCTGCGGTACTGCGTCGTCGCCTCGTCCGCCACAGGGAACCTCCGCTCCTCGTCTTCGGGGTGACCCACCGTAGGCGACCGACCCGCACCGAAAAAGGAGCCGTGACGCCCGCACCTCACACCCCGTCACGCGGCTGACGGGCCGCTTGCCGCCCTCAGGCCCCGGGCCACGCCCCCCTCACGGGCCGTCCGTCACCGACGGCCGTTCCCCCGATCGAGGGAAGGGGCGCCCGTCCGTGCGCTCGTCGGGGGCCGAACCGAGACACTGGGGCCATGAGGATCTGGAACGGCCCCGTCCTGGGCATGGTGGCACTGGCCGCCGCCGCCATGCCGAGCCTGCTCGCCACGGTGCCGGCCCAGGCGCAGGCCGCCGGCCTGGCGGTGGCCGCCCACTCCGCCGAGCGCACGTCCCGACGCGACGTCTACGTGCCGCGCATTCTCTCCCCTCGGGCGGGGGCGCTCTGGCGGGTCGGCGAGCGGGTCGAAGTCACCTGGGACGTCTCGGATCCGCCGGCGCAGATCACCAACCGCACGGGGTCCATCACCTTGCGCGCGGGCAGCGTCACCCTCCTCGACCGCGTCCTCGCCCGTGACTTCGACATCCTGCTGGGACGGATGGAGGTGACCGTGCCGGACGTCCCCCCTGGAGACGACTACCGGGTCGTCCTGTCCGGTGATTCCGGCAACTGGTCCGAGCCCTTCACGATCACGTCGGACGGCCGGGCCGCCCCACCGCCGGGTGCGCCGACTACTCGTCGTCGGTGAAACTGACCGAGCCGATGCCGCGTCGGATGCTCGAACCACCCGACCTGATGGTCCCGATCTCGTCCCGGCAACCGGCGCCGAGGAAGACGGCCGCCTCCGCGTCGGTGTCGTTGTACAGCTCGGCGACGCGGCGGCCGAGGTCGTAGCAGCGGTCACCCTCGGGGTTCTCCAGCGTGTGCTCCTGGTTGTTGCTGATGTAGGTGAAAGTCCCCTCCGCGGCTTGGGCGTTGGCCGGGACCGCGATGCACAGAACCGCAGCGGCACCGACGGTGACCAGCGTCCTTCCGAGGCTCTTCACGGACTCGTCTCCTTTGAACGGCGGGCTTCCTCAGCGCTGCCAGTGTGGCCGTTCGGACGCGCGAGGACGCGGGACGTCACCCGAATGGACCTTCGACGGCGTTTCCCCGCCCCCCGAAGAGTGGTGTCGGGCGATAGGAGGGTGCGCACCCCGAGCCGCCGCCACCGACCAACTTCTTTGTGTCATCTGCCAGTACGGCGGCCCGGCGGGGCGGAGGAGACTTTCCGCCACGGCCGCGACCCGGCGGGCGACACACAGGAGGGGCGGCACGTGGGCGTGCAGCAGTACGACGGGATCGGCGAGGCGTTCGAGGGGTTCAAGTCCCTGCCGTTGATCCGCTACGGGGAGGTGCCGAGCTTCCTGGGCCTGGTCGGGGACGTGGCCGGCCGGTCGGTCCTCGACCTGGCGTGCGGCACCGGCTTCTACAGCAGGGAGTTCAAGCGGCGCGGCGCCACCGACGTCCTCGGCGTCGACATCTCCGCCGAGATGGTCGCCGCCGCGCGCACGATCGAGCAGCGCGACCCGCTGGGCGTGCGCTACGAGGTCGGCGACGTGGCCGAACTGCGGCCCCTCGACCGTCACTTCGACATCGCACTGGGAGTGCAGTGCCTCAACTACGCCGAGGACGTCGCGGCGATGGAGCGGATGTGCCGCAACATCCACCGGAGCCTGGTACCGGGCGGGGAGTTCTTCGCACTCGCCCAGAAACCCGACTACCGCTTCGACTGCCCCTCCCTGGACAAATACGGGTTCCGCTGCGAGCCGACCGGCGAGGAGATCGAGACGGGCCCGCAGGTGCGGATCACCGCCCTCCTCGACCCGCAGCCGATCAGCATCGTGGGCGCGGCCCCGCGCCGCGAGGTCTACGAGGAGTGCCTGCGGGCCGCCGGGTTCGGCGACGCCGAGTGGGTCCCACTCCAGGTGTCCGAAGCCGGCCTGCGCGAATTCGGCGAGGACTTCTGGGCGGACCTCCTCGCCAGCCCGCCGCTGGAACTGCTGCGCTGCCGCGCCTGACCGGCCCGGAGCCGTCGGCCCGGAGCGGTCGGCCCGGAGCGGTCGGCCCGGCCCGGGTGTCAGAGATCCAGCCACCGCTTCCACCGGCCCGTCAGGGCGATGTCGGCCTCCTTGAACGCGGCCTTCCACGCACCGCCCTCGCGCACCATCGCGTAGCGGGCCTCGCCGCCGATCAGCCCTTCCGGTACGTACACCCAGCACCTGACCGGCGACTCCTGTTCGACGCGCAGGATCGGCGCCTCGAACTCCGGCGGCGTGCCGAAGCACAGCAGGTCGTAGCGCGACTGGTGCCGGGCCAGCGCCCTGGCCGCCAGATGCCTGGCGAACACCTCCTTCACCGCCGCCAGTTGCTCGCCGCCCGTGGTGTCGTGCCGGCAGGAGGCCATCCACTCCTCCCACCGGCGCATCTCGTCGAAGAAGTCCTGCGCGGCCGCTCGGGCGCCTGCCGCACCCTGACCGCCCTGACCGCCCTGCCGCTCCTCCGGTGGCATCGCCGCGCCTCAGCTCCAGTCGAAGGTCAACAGGGCCAGCCGGTCGACGGGTTCGAAGAACAGCATGATCCAGTCGGCGCCGCTGCTGCGGTAGTGCCAGCCGGGCACCGCCGCCACGAACTCGAAGCGGCGGCCGGACGGGCCGACCGGCCAGGTGCGGTCGCCGTCGTAGTCGAGCGGGAACACATCGGTCTCGATCCAGTTGCCGGCGGAGTCGGCGTAGCCGCCGAGCTGGTCAAGGAGCGCCATCTCGCCGGCACTGCCGGGGTACGGCAGGCCGTCGTCGCCGAGGTGGACGAGCCGGCCCTCGCGGCGGAAGCTGTCGCGGTGCGCCCGGTAGCTGCGCTCCTGGCGTTCGCAGTGCTCGGCGAGGTCGGCGTGGAACCCCGGCCAGGGATCGGGGACTTCGCCCGGGCCCGCCGCCCGGGCGAAGTAGCGCAGGTCACCGGCCAGGCGGAAGCGGTCGCCCTCCAGCGTGAAGCCGAGCCAGTTGGACGCCTGGAGCCCCGTGTGGAAGGCCGAGGTGTGGTCGCCGATACAGCCCTCCGACGGCTCCAGCGGGCTCAGCAGGTGGATCCACCCGTGCCAGGCCGGGTTGACCTGGGCCAGGTCGATCGAGACCAGCGGGTGCAGGTGCCGGGCCAACTCGGCCTGGTCGGCGACGAAGACGTCCGCCGGATCGGGGTAGATCCGCAGGGCCGCCCCGGCCGTCATGACGTCCTCCCGCACGGGAGTGTCTTCCACGGACATCCGGACCTCCTACGGTGACCACGCATCGACGGCCGGTCGGCTGACGATCAGCCCCTTCCTACCAGGTGGCTCTGACAGGAGCCCTGGCACCGCCCGATGACTGATGACTGTCGGTGGCCGGTGCTACGTTCCGGTCCTCGACTCGATCACTCGACACGACGAAGGGGGCTTCCCGATGCAGCAGCTGTGGGCGCGGATCGAGGCCGCGCTGGAACGGATCGCCCCGGAGGTGGCGGCCGCGATGCCGCCCGGCGCCACCGACGGGCAGATCCGGGCGGCGGAGGCCGCGATGGGGGTGCAACTCCCGCCGGACGTCCGGGAGTCCTACCGCTGCCACGACGGCCTGCCGGGGGTCCTGATCGGTCTGCACACCGCGCTCCACCCGCTCGACGCGATGGTGGACGACTGGCGCGAGCGGTCCGTCGACGCCGGGGACCCGCCCTGGGACGAGCGGGCGGAGGACGGCGTGATCCGCCGGGACGTCGCCTGGTCCGCCGGATGGATCCCCTTCATCTCCATCGGCAACGGCGACGTGATCTGCATCGACCTGGACCCGCCCACCCCGCAGCGCCGCGGCCAGATCATCGACTGGTCGCACGAGGGCTGGCGGGCCGGCTACGAGGCCGCCGGCCTGCGGGAGTTCCTGGAGGCCTTCGCCGCCGACCTGGAAGCCGACCGCTACCGGGCCGACGAGACGCGCCGCGCCTGGGACGGCAGCGGACTGCCGCTGGTGATGCTGAAGGACTGAGCGTCAGCGCACCCCGCTCGCCCCACTCGCCCCGTTCGCCGGATCGGGGCTGCACAGCCAGCCGTTGACGGCGAAGCGGCTGTCCTCGGCCTGCCGGCTCGGACAGCTCACCGGGCGCACCTCGTGCCAGGCGGTGGGGCGGAAGAACACGATGCTGTCGTGCTCGGGCTCCCAGTCCCGCCAGGTGCGCTTCTCCCACTCCCCCGTCGTCCCGCCGTACAGCGGCAGGGCGGCGTCGAACACGCGCAGCTCGCCGCCGCCGAACGGCCGGGGCGTTCCGTGCAGGTAGTAAACGAAGGTGAGCAGGCGCCGGGGGGAGAACTCGGCGCTGGTGTCCTGGTGCGGCCGGTAGAAGTCGCCGTCGTTGTGCACGTTGAGGGTGTAGTCGGGCTCGGTGTCGCGGCAGGACACGCCCAGGGTGTGCTCGACCGCCTCCAGCACCTCGTCGATGGCCGCCAGCAGTTCGGGTGCGGCGAACTCCCGGCACGAGCGGGAGCGGCGGAAGTCGGGGGCCAGCTCCCGGTCCCCGATCAGGGAGGGCTGCAACGCCTCGCCTGCGGAGGCGACGGCGACGGCGCGTGCCAGCAGGGCGCCGGCCGTCCGCTCGCCCAGGAGCCCGGTGATGCGGCAGACCGTCACCGGGAGCCGCCAGATCGCGTCCGTGCTCACCGGCGACGGCTGCTCCGTCGCGGTGTCCGGCCCTGTCATGGTCTCCCGCCCTCTCGTCGTCACGCGGCCTCGAACGCGCTCACGCCCGGTGCCGCATCGGCCGGTGCCGCACCCGCGCCCCTACCGGCTCCAGTCCACCGGGACCACGTCCTGCTTGAGCCCGCGGTCGCTGCACACGGCACACGGGCTGCCCGGGACGCCGGGGCCCTGGTCGGTGCCGATGGTGATGGCCCCGTGCGCGCCGGCCGGGGCGTGGACGCCGTCGCCGACCATCGCGGCCTCGTAGCCGCCCAGCAGTTCCTGCAAGGTGCCGGGGCCCAGGTTCTCGGGGGCGGTGATCGCGGCGATGCCGTCGTAGTCGGTGTAGGCCGCGCCCAGCGTCCGGCCGCCCACGGTGGCGAACACGATCCGCGCGCCGCGGATGGGCTCCCCGGTCACCGCGTCGGAGGCCATCGCGTGGATGTTCTCCAGCTGCATCTGGGTGACGTTCAGGCTCGCCTGGCTGGTCGTGAGCCTGGTCGGCTTGAGGCTGGGGCACTCCGCCGCCCCGCTGCACGACGGGGCCGACGAGGCGGCCGCGGACGCGGTGACCGCGCTCCCCGCACCCAGCGAGGCCAAGGCCGCGGCCATCACCGCGACGGTCTTGCGACCAACAGAGCTCATGATCCACTCCCGTGGGAACCGCCCGCGCGTACTCCGCTGCGACGCCCGAGGGCCATGACGGCCGGGCGCGCGCGGCACGCGACGGGTGCCGCCCCCCATCGGACGACACGGCCGAGCGTAGCCACCGCCCGTCCGGCCCAACCAGCCGACGACCACGAGTTCGCAAGATCTGATGAACAGTCAACAGAGTGGTGACGGCGTTAATCGGGGTGCAGCGGCCGGCGGCGCCGGCCCCTCAGTGGCGCGGCGGGTGGGTGGGAGCCGTCCAGGACGCGTGGGCGTTGAACGTCAGGCCCGCCCGGTCCGAGGGGGGCGTGTGGTCCGGGTCGTTGCGGACGACCTCGATGCGGTGGCTCTCCACGTACAGCGCGGTGAGGTGCAGGCCCGGCGCGGGGGCGCGGACCTCCTGCCGTTCCCGGGTCATGGCGGTGACGAAACGCGTGCTGTCGTAGCCGAGTTCGCGGCTGAGGGACGCGGCCGCCCTGGCGCCGTGGCCCTCGATCTCGACGCCCGCCTCGAACCCCACGGACAGGCCGACGGCTTCGCGGCAGGCCTGCGACTGCGCCTCGTCCACCCCCCACGGGACGGTGGCGCCGACCGTGCCCGGGCCCGGGTCCTCCCGCAGGTCGGTGACCGCGACCCGGGTGTAGAACCGCTGGCGCCGCACCGTGTACGTCGGCGAGTTGCGCAGGATCCACTCCGTGGACGCGCCCCGGTCGAGGACGGCGGTGCACGGGAGGACCACCTCCCGGTCGACGACGGGCTCGGTCCGCTCGGGCGCGTCGCCTCCGTCCGTGACGGCCGGGCCCTGCGCCGTCCCCTGCCGGACCTGCCGCATCGGCACGTCCAGCACGTGGACGTCGCCTGGGTCCTCCCCCTCGTAGTCGCCGTCGAAGTAGGAGATCCAGGTCGCGATGCCGGGGGTCAGCAGGCAGCCCGTGCCGCCGGGGATCGTCTCGGGGCGGACGGTCTCGGGGATCTCCAGCCCGCCGCGCCCGCGCCAGGCGCCGACGGCCACGTAGGGGCGTCCGCCGATCTCCTCCTTCACGCAGCGCAGGTCGCCCTGGGCGACGAAGGCCGCGCCGCCGAGGTCGCGCAGGACGTCACGGGGCCCGTGGACCGTGTCCGAGGACCACAGCGCGCTCAGCGCCCGGTACCCGGGAGGGGCCACCGGCACCAGGCCGCGCAGCACCCCGTCGGAGTCGGTGACCTTGCGCCACTCCTTGGGCTCGGCCAGCGCGGCCGAGCCGCCGGTGCTCCCCCGCACCCAGGTCATCGGGGCGTTGTCGGGGATGACGCTGCACAGGGCGTGGTAGCCCTCGGGCGGTCTCGTCTCGCCGGTGCTGAAGACGAAGGTGAGTTCGCCGAACTGCTGTGGTGCCGAATAGCTCATATCCGCTCCTCCTGTCGGACGACTCGCGCTTGCCGGGCGACCGCCCCAGGGCCCGGGCTCAGCGGCCCGCGGTCACCGGGTAGTGGTCGCTGTAGTCGGTGAAGGCCCGGCCGCCCGCCTCCCAGGTCGGCGAGGCGGTCTTCAGGACCTCGCTCGTCCAGGCGTCGCACGGCGGGGCGTGGCCCTTGCGGAGCAGGACGTGGTCCGTGTCCTCGGCGGGGTCGGCCGGGTGGCGTTGCAGGGCGGCGTCGTTGGCGATGGTGTCGAAGGAGTACTTCCAGCCGGTCCGGGGGCCCGCCTCCTGGAGGTTCCCGAAGCCCAGGACGTCCTGGAAGTCGGGCGAGTGGCGGTCGGTGTTGAAGTCCCCGGCGACGATCACCGGCTCGTGCGCCGGGATCCGGCGGTCCGTCAGGAAGACGTCGATGTCGCGCAGCTGGGAGCGGCGCATGATCCTCGCCCGGCCGGTCGGGCACGCGCCGTCGTCGGACTGCAGGTGGGTGCCCACCACGTGCACGCGCCGGCCGTCGACCTCCAGTACGGCGTAGGCGAAGCCCTTGGCGGCCTCGGCGTCCCAGCCGCAGGCCACGTCGTGGACGTACTGCTCCATCCGCAGGATGGGCCACCGGCTGACGATCGCGACCCCGCCGCGGGCGTGCAGCGGGGAGATCTGCCGGCCGTGCGTGGCGGCCCAGCCCGACTCGTCCACTCCGACCACCGGCGTGCGGTGGCGGTACCCCCGGCCCTCCAGGCCCTGCATCAACTCCTCGGAGGGGCCGGGGTCGAAGAGTTCCTGGAAGACCAGCACGTCGTGGTCCGCGACGTACGCGGACTCGGCGATCAGCCGTGAGCGCGCCGCGTTGTTCCAGTCGCCCTCGCTCTTCTGCGTCAGCCCGGACAGGAACATCACGTTGTGCGTCAGAACCTTCAAGGCCGTCCTCTCCGAACCGGCGGGCGCGGGGCGCACACACGGCGGAACCGGTCCGGGGCGCCCCGCCCCCCAAGTCAAGGGGGTCGGCCCGCGCCCGCCGGCGTCGACGCGCCGGTGCCCCGGCGGATGCCACGGGGCGCGGGGGGCACTGCGGGCTCGCGGCAGAGCCGGGCGGGGCGTGCACGGACGATTCCGCGCCGGTGCGGAGCCGCCCCTCCGACCGCAGGGGGCGAGCACGGCACGCGGCGCGGCGGCGGCACACGTCCGAGCCGCCCGGCGGGTGTGGCCGGGCGGCTCGGGGGTGGTCGGGGGCCGGGGTTACGCGGTGGTGGTCGGGAGCTTGGCGGTCAGCGCGGTCGGGACGTTGACCACGTCGGCGAGGCTGTACTTGCCGGGGCCGAAGTCGCCTGCGGTGAGGGCCTTCTTGCCGCCGCCCGCGACCAGCCAGACGGTGGAACTGTCGGGCGAGAGCAGCAGGGTGCCGTCGGTGGGGGCGCTCTTGGCGGCGGCCCCGCCCAGCCAGGTGCCGGGGACGCCCATGAGCGGCTGCTTGTCGTAGCCCATGGCGGTGAAGTCGGCGTAGGTCAGGGAGACCGCCAGGCCGCCGGCCATCACGTAGACGGTGGAGTTGGTGCCGGCGGCGTCGGTGAGGACCGTGCCGTTCTTCAGGGGCTTGGCGACGGCGCCCTGCAGCCAGGCCTCGGGCACGCCCATCAGGGTCTTGGTGTTGTAGCCGTCGGCGGTCCACTCGCTGCCGGAGATGGGCAGGGCGGTGCCGTTGACCATGACGTACATCGACGGGTCGGTGCCGGCCTGGCCGTTGACGACGGTGCCGTTCGGGACGGTGGCCTGGGTGGCGGAGGCGAGCCAGGCGCCGGGGACGCCCATGTCGGCGCGGGTGTTGTAGCCGTCGGCGGTCCACTCGGCGCCGGAGATGGGCAGGGCGGCGCCGGAGACGACGACGTAGCGGGCGTTGCCGCCGGCCTGGTCGTGGACGACGAGGCCGGTCGGGAGGGTGTTGGTGAGCGCGTTCTGCAGCCAGGCGGTGGGGACGCCCATGTCGGGGCGGGTGTTGTAGCCGGCCGCCGTCCAGTCCGCGCCGGAGATGGGCAGCGCCGCGCCGGCGACGACGACGTAGCGGGCGTTGCCGCCGGCCTGGTCGTGGACGACGGTGCCCTCGGGCGGGGTGGTGGGCAGGGCGTTGAAGCGGGCGTCGTCCACCAGGACGATCTTGCTCAGGTCGTAGCCGTCGGGGGCGACGTCGGAGCCGGCGACGGGCAGGCCCGCGCCGCTGATCAGGACCTTGACCGAGGCGCCGTTGGGCGACTTGACGAGCGTGCCGGTGGGCAGCGACGCCGGGTCGGGGTAGGAGGTGCCGGCCGGGTAGGGGTTGGCGTGGTCGGCGCCCAGGTTGGCCCCCGGGCCGCAGACCGGCCAGGCGCCCTGGCCCTGCCCGGCGAGGACCTTCTCGGCTATCAGGATCTGCTGCTGCTTGGTCGCCCGGTTGGCGTAGGGGGCGTACTGGCTGCCGCCGTAGGCGAGCCAGGTGCTCTGGGAGAACTGGAGGCCGCCGTAGTAGCCGTTGTTGGTGTTGATGCTCCAGTTGCCGCCGCTCTCGCACTGGGCGACCTTGTCCCAGGTGGACACCGAGGCCGCGGAGGCCTGGCCGCCGAGGGCGAGCGGGGCGGCGAGGGCGAGCAGGGCGGTGGCGGCGGCGAGGGCCGGTGTCTTGCGGGCGGCGGCGGTCATGACGGAATTCCCCCTGGGCAGGTACGGGTTGGCGGGTGTGCGAGCAGGTGTGCGGGTGCCGGGCGGCCCGGCCGGCGGTGGCCGGGCCGCCCTGGCGGGGTGGGCGCGTCAGGCGACGGTGGGGAGCTTGGCGGTCAGCGCGGTCGGGACCTTCACCACGTCGGCGGCGTTGTAGGAGCCGGGCGCGGCCGCCTTCTTGCCGCCGCCGTTGACGACCTGCCAGACGGTGGGGCCGTCGGAGGACTGCAGCAGGGTGCCGTCGGCGGGGGCGCTCTTGGCGGCGGCCGCCTGCTCCCAGCTGCCGGGGGCGCCGCGCAGCGGCAGCTTGTCGTAGCCGTAGCCGGTGAAGTCGGCGTAGGTGAGCGGGACGGCCAGGCCGCCGGCCATCACGTAGACGGTCGAGTCGGTGCCGGCGGCGTTGGTGATCAGGGTGCCGTTGGCGAGCGGGCGGGCGACCTCGGCGGCCTCCCATGCCTCCGGGACGCCCAGGACCGGCTGGTTGGCGTAGGTGGTGGTGAACTCGGCGCTGGTCATCGGCAGCGCGGAGTTGTTGACCATCACGTAGATCGACGGGTCGGTGCCGGCCTGGCCCTTGATCAGGGTGCCGTCCGGGACGGTCTTCCTCGCCGTGGTGTTGAGCCACTCGCCGGGCACGCCCATCAGGGACTGGAGGTTGTAGCCGTCGGCGGTCCACTCGGAGGCGGAGATGGGCAGGGCGGCGCCGCCGACGACGACGTAGCGGCTGGGGTCGGTGCCGGACTGGTCCATCAGGACGGTGCCGTTGGGCATGGGCTTGGCGATGGCGGCCTTCAGCCAGTCGCTGGGCACGCCCATCAGGGACTGGGTGTTGTAGCCGTCGGCGGTCCACTCGGCGGCGGAGATGTGCATGGCGGTGCCGTTGACGACGACGTAGCGGCCGGCGTCGGTGCCGGACTGGTCCATCACGACGAGTCCGGTGGCCGGGCTGGTGTTGATCGCGCCCTGCAGCCAGCTGGACGGGACGCCCATGTCGGCGCGGGTGTTGTAGCCGTCGGCGGTCCAGTCCGAGCCGGAGATGACCAGCGCCGCGCCGCCGACCACGACGTAGCGGGAGGAACCGCCGGCCTGGTCGTGGACCACGGTGCCGGGCGGCGGCACGGTGGGCAGGGCGTTGAAGGCGCCGTCGTCGACCTGGACGATCTTGCTCAGGTCGTAGCCGTCGGGGGCGACGTCGGAGCCGGCGACCGGCAGGCCCGCGCCGTTGATGATGACCTTGACCGAGGCGCCGTTCGGGGACTTGACCAGGGTGCCGGAGGGCAGCGAGGACGGGGAGGTGCTGACGTCCTCGACGACGTTCTTGTAGCGCCGCGCCTTGTAGTCGCCGTTGGGGTGCGAGTCGAACTTCGCGGCGTTGATGGAGGCGCCGGTGATGTGCTTCACCGGGGTGGAGCCGAAGGAGTAGTAGGAGAAGGTGGTGTGGCCGGGGTCGTCCCACTTCTCGAAGAGCAGGACGTGGTCGTAGAAGCTGTTGAGGACGTCCCCGGGGCGCAGGTCGCTGCGCGGGATCTCGTAGCTCTCGTCGGTGGCGATGGACTGGGTGGTGGCGCTGTAGCCCAGGTGCCAGGCCATGGAGACGTAGCCGGAGCAGTCCTTGCGGTAGTAGCGGCCGCTGGAGTCGGGGAAGGTCGCGCCCTGGTTGTAGGTGAGGCCCGGGTTCTGGTTGAACCAGTACTGGGCGCGGGAAAGGATCTCCGACCGGGTGATCTGGCCGCCGACGGTGGACGAGGCGGCGGCGTGGGCCGCGGTGGTGGTGACGGCCGTGGCGGCTATCGCGCCGGAGGCGGCGATGGAGGCGGCGAGGGTGATGCGGGCGAGCTTGGAGAGCGCGGAGGGCATGACGACGCGTCCTGACGGTGTGAGAGCGGCGGTGGGCGCCCGGTGCGGGCGCGGGAAGTCGAGGGGCGTGGCCCGGAGGGAGGCGGACGGCTGCCCTGCAGGAGCAGCGGTCGGGTGGCCTCGGGCGACGGCGGGGCGGGTCAGTCCCGGATGGTGTTCACGGAAGTGGCCGGCGCGGGGCGGGTCAGTCCCAGATGGTGTTGGCCGGGGTGACGGTGACCGGCGCGGGGGTGGTGACCGGCGCGGGGCCGTCCCAGATGGTGTTCGCCGTCGTGGCGGCCGGGGCGGGGGTGGGGCCGTCCCAGATGGTGTTGGCCGAGGCCTGGCCGGCGATCGGCAGGACGGCGGCGAGGGCGAGGGCGGCGACCGCGGCGGCCTTGGCGAGCGGGGTGCGAAGCATGGGGGTGGACCTCTTTCGAGAACTGGGCGGGTGACGGTGGGTCCGGTGTCGCGTCCCGCGGTAGACGCTCGGCCGGTTTGCCTCCGGGCGGTGGGCCCTGCTGGCGAGTACTAGCTTCGTCGCAGTTCAGGGCGGGTGGAAGGGCTCTCCGGTGGACGGAAGCGGCAGCGTCCGGATCCGTCCAGCCGGGCCGGATCAGTCCAGCAGGCGCTCGTAGAACGGCGCGACGAGCGGGGCTCCGACGCGGGTGAGCGTCCAGCCGTGCAGCGCGGGGACGGTCTCGACCGCGCGCCGGCAGAACGTGTCGACGACGGTCTCGGCGGCGCTCAGCCGGCCGGCGACCAGGTAGACGCCGAGGACGGCGCCGGGGCCGGCGCCCTCGTGCACGGCGACGTGTTCGATGCGCTCCTGGGGCCGCGCGCTCGCCAGCAGCGCCCCGGCGGTGTCGGGCGCGAGCGCCGCTGCCGGGGCCGGGACCGGGGCCTGGATCTCGGCGTGAATCAGGTACATGGAACGGACTCTGCCGAACCGTCGACATCCCGGCATAGAGGATCAACCTGGACGGTTCCGGCGGTGTCCGGAACCGTCCAAGGGCCCTTGCTGGCCCCCTCTCGCACTCGCGTGCGATGATCGCGTACGCAGCGATTGGCGATTCAGGCCTTACACACCGGGGGGTAACGAGGCATGCTGACCGCACTCGGGCTGGATGCCGTGTCGGAGAGCGTCTACCGCAGCATGCTCGCGCATCCCGGCGACGGGGTGCGGGCGCTGGCGGAGCGGCTCGGGCGCAGCGAGGAGGAGGTCCGGCGCTGTCTGGACCTGCTGAGCGAGCTGGCGCTGATCCGGCCCTCCTACGAGCGGGAGGGCGAGCTGCGTGCGGTGTCGCCGCAGGTCGGCATGGAGTTGCTGATGGCCCGTCAGCAGGCTGATCTGGCGGCGCAGCAGCTGCGGATCGAGGCGTCCCGGGCGGCGGCTGCGCAGTTGATCGCGGAGTACGCGGATCTGCGGCCGGCCGCCTCGCACGCGGGGGTGGAGCAGTTGGTGGGCCTGGACCAGATCCGGGACCGGATCGCTTCGCTGGCCCGTGGTCTGACGGCGGAGATCATGACGTTCGCGCCGGGTGGCGGGCATTCTCCGGAGAGCATCGAGGCGTCCCGGCCGCATGACCGGGATCTGCTGGGCCGGGGGGTGCGGATGCGGACGGTGTACCTGGACAGTGTGCGCAACAGCCAGCCGACGGTGGCGTATGTGGGCTGGTTGGCGGAGCTGGGCGGGGAGGTGCGGACGGCGCCGGAGCTGCCGACCCGGATGATCATCTTCGATCGGGCGACGGCGCTGATCCCGGTCAGCGGGGAGGACACCCGGGCGGGGGCGGTCGTGCTGACCGGTCACGGGACGCTGGTGGCACTGTGTGCGCTGTTCGAGCACGTGTGGGG
Source organism: Kitasatospora sp. NPDC127121 (assembly GCF_042677305.1). NCBI lineage: Bacteria > Bacillati > Actinomycetota > Actinomycetes > Kitasatosporales > Streptomycetaceae > Kitasatospora > Kitasatospora sp. NPDC127121. Next base: position 18,089 of record NZ_JBHXTQ010000121.1, read on the forward strand.
CCAGGCGCGGGAGTTGGGGCCGTCGGCGGTGCGGGACGAGGGCGGGCTCAGTGCGCCGGAGGCGACGGTGGTGCGGTTGCTGGCGCAGGGGCTGACGGACGAGGCGATCGCCAAGCGGCTGGGGGTGTCGTCGCGGACGGCGCGGCGGGTGGCGACGGATCTGATGGAGCGTCTGGGTGCGCGCAGTCGTTTCGAGTTCGGGATGCGGGCGGTGCAGAACGGCTGGCTGCCGCAGCAGTTGTAGGGCGTTCGCGCGGGTGGCCGTGGCGGGAGCCGGGCGGCTGGTGTGGGTGCGGGTGTGGGTCCGCCCGCCGCCCCCCGGGCGCGGGGGGGGGGGGGGGGGCCGGGGGTGTGGT
>NZ_JBHXTQ010000122.1:0-18115 GCF_042677305.1 Kitasatospora sp. NPDC127121
TTCGGTCGTTGGCTTGGTTCTCGTACTCGTTATGGGTCGCTTTGGGGTGGGGGTGGGCTACCGGTACGGCCCGCACCTGGGGTGCGGGCCGTCGGCGGATGAGGCGGTGTCAGCGGGTCGGCGGGGCGGCCGAGGGGGAGAGGCCCGCGCTGGGGGTCGTGCTCGGGGCGGCGGAGGAGGGGGTGCCGCCCGGGGTGGGGGTGCCGCCGGGGGTCGGCGTCGCCGTGGCGCACCCGGGGGCGGCCGGGGTGCCGGTGGGCGTTCCGGTCGGGGTGGCCGTCGGGGACGGGCTGCCCGTCGGGGTGGTCGTGGCCGTGGCCGTCGGGCTCGGGCAGCCGGTGGGCGTTCCGGTCGGCGTCGTGGTCGGCGTCGTGGTGGGGGTGCCGGACGGCGTTCCGGACGGGGTGCCCGACGGCGTTCCGGACGGGGTGCCCGACGGAGTGGTCGACGGCGTGCCGGACGGCGTGGCCGGCGCGGTCGACGGCGGCGTGCTGCTGGGCGTGCCCGTCGGGGTGGTGCTCGGGTCCGTCGTCGGCTGCGCGGAGGACGACTGCGTCGGGGCCGGCGAGGTCGGCTGCGCGCTCGGCGAGGGCTGCCCGCCCGGGATCGGGGTGGTCGCGGGGGCGCTTGGCGTCCCGGTGGTGGCGCCCGGAGTCGTCCCGGTCGGGGGCAGCAGCGGCACGAGCGGCAGGAGCGGGGACGGCAGCGAGGCCGGCGGGGTCGAGGAGGCCGGGCGGTTCGGCACGGTGGTGACGGTGCCGCTGCCGTAGTGCGCCATCCAGTTGCGGACCGTCCGCAGGTACTCGCCCGAGTTGTTGTAGCTGAGGATCGCCCGGTCGAGCTGCGCCGGGTCGGCGAGGTCGCGCCCGCCCGCGCACAGGTAGCGGGCGGCGCTCTCGGCGGCGTCGAAGATGTTGTTCGGGTCGGCCTTGCCGTCGCCGTTGGCGTCCGTGTCCCAGGTCGCCCAGGTGGAGGGGATGAACTGCATCGGTCCGACGGCGCGGTCCCAGCGCGCGTCGCCGTCGTAGCGCCCGCCGTCGCTGTCGGGTATCGCGGCGAAGCCGTTGCCGTCCAGGGCCGGTCCGAGGATCGGGGTGAGGGTCGTCCCCGCCGCGTCCACCTGGCCGCCGTTGGCCTGGCCGGACTCGACCTGGCCGATCGCGGCCAGCAGTTGCCACGGCAGGTGGCAGCCGGGCGAGCGCTGCGCGGCCGAGGCCTCGGCCTGGCGGTAAGCGGCGAGCACGGTCGCGGGCAGGGCCGGGCCGGTGGCGGCGAAGGGGCCGGCGGTGGGCGCGCCGGGCACCGTGCCGGGCGGCTGCGGCAGTTGGACGGTGCCGCCGCCGTCGGCCGGGAGGCCGGTGCCGAAGGTGCCGCCGGCGCCGGCGGTCGGGCCGCCACCGGCCGGTGAGCCGGCGGTGTCCGGCGCCGTCACGGCGTCGGCGGCCGCGACCGGGGCGAGCCCGAAGCCCGTCACCTGGGAGCCCGTCAGTGCGGCGAGTGCGGTGAAGGCCGCAGCCGTCCCCGTGACCCGCTTGCCGAGCCGCAGCCCGCGCCCGCCCTGCACCTTGCCGAACCTCGCCGTCATACCGTGCCCCTCCCCGTAGCCGTCCCGGCCCTCCCGGAACGGATGAACCGCCGTCATCGTGCCTGCCGCCGGCCGGCGGCTCCCACAGTCGCAACGATTAGTATCACGACGATCTGACGCGACAGGGGTGGCCGGAGGTTGCCCCGGCCCGGCACCGGCGTCACAAGCCGCACGTCACCAGGGGCGGGGGAGCTGCCGCTCGGGCTCGGGTCGGGGCCGGATCCGCGTCGCGGCCGGGCGGGCCGACGGCCCTGCCGGGTAAGCGAGTTGGCGTGCGTGCGCGTTCCCCGCAGGTTCCGTCCGCCGGCCCGGTGTCGGCGCCGGAGAGGTGTCCGGGTCGGGTGTCGGCGGCATCTCCCTTTTCTGCCAAGGGAGTTGACCGGGGGCGTGCCGGTGGTGGGCCGGGCGTGCAGGGGCCCGGACCGGCGGTCCGGGGCGCGGGGGTGGTGCGTGCGCGTCGTTCCGGGCTCCCCGGCGGCGCCCGCCGTCGACCCTCCTGACCTGCGTGGATACCGGCCGCCGGGTGGGTGTTTCCCTACCAGGGCGGGCGTGCGGACGCCAGGGGGCGGCCCCAACTCGCCCCTGGACGGGTGACGTTCTGGTGAAAAGGGCATGCCAGGAATCTCCGCCCGGCATGCTGTGCCCCGTGACCATGCGGATGGAGGCCCGGACTGTGAGCGCGAACCTGCCCGAGACCGTCGCCGAGGGGGCGGTCGTCCTGCCGACTCCCCCTCGGGTGGTCGACGACCTGGCCCGCGACCTGACCCAGGCCGCGGCCGCCGTCCGGGCGGTCTCGCGGGTCGCCCGCAGCGGTGGGGACCTCGCCGTCGCCGCGTACACCGCCGTGGTGTGCACCGGGCGTTCGGCCGCCCGCGTACTGGAGGAGGCCGCCGCCTGGTGCCGGCAGGCCCCCGGGGCCGAGGTGCACTCGCTGGCCTGGGCCCGGGTGCCGGGGCACCGCGAGGACGTGGACGAGTACCGCGTCACCCTCGCCGTCAGCTTCCCCGACGACGAGACCGGCGAGCACCTCGGCGACACCCATCGCGCCCGTCGGTGAGGAAGCCGGTGAGGAATCCGTAGGATGATCCCCATGGGTGATGGGGACGCGAAGCAACTGACGGGCGACCAGGCGCAGGACGCGACGGGCGACGGCCCGCGAGAGCTCTCGCGGGCCGCCGCCGTGGCCGTCACGGTGCTCGCCGCCCTCTGCGGCGCCGCCGTCCTGCTGGCCGTCTTCCACTGGCTGGGCTGGAGCGTCCCCTGGGTCGGCTGGATCGTCGCCAAGGCCGGTATCAAGCTCGCCGTCGGGGGCTTCGCCGGGCTCGCCGCCGCCTTCGCCTGGCTCCGGTCGCGGCTGGGGCGTTCGGCGAGCGACTCGCCGTCCTGACGGCGCTCCAGGGCCCGTCCGGGCCGGCCGTGCGTCAGCCGGAACGGCCCAGCAGCATCATGAAGAGCGCGTAGTTCGGGATCCGGCTGACCGCGGTGTTCGACAGCGAGAGGAACTTGCCGTCCTTCTTGACCACCAGGTAGCCGTTGACCACGCTGATCGACTTGATGTCGGACCAGGGCACGAAACCGCGCTTCACCGTGCTCAGCCCGGCCGAGCTGACCAGCAGGTCACCGAAGGCCAGTTCCTCTCCGTCCGCCAGTGAGGCCCTGGCCCCGGACAGCTGGGTGGCCGCGACGTAGTGTGCGGCGGTCTCGCCCAACTCCGCCCACCTGCCCAGCTGGGTGCCTTTGTCCCCGCCGCTGAGCTTGGCGCGCCGCGGGTCGCGGTACTTGCCGTCGATCGTGAACGTCTCCCCGTCGTCCCGGGTGAACTGGTAGGAGAAGTCCGTTTCGGTGTAGATGCTGTGCGTGTAGTGGGCGGTGGTCGACTGCATCACGGTCGAGACCTCGTCCCAGCGGAAGACCGTGAGCTCCAGGCCGCCGCCCTCGTGCACCAGGCCGTGGTCGAAGTGGTAGACCCGGAGCTTCTCCTGCTCGCGCGGCTGGCCGAAGAGGCGCGTCTTCGTCAGCACCAGGAAGCACTGGCGCAGCAGGCCGAGGTCGGCCTCCTGCGCCTGCTCGGCCACTGCGGCGGTGATCTGGGTATCCGTGGTCTCGACGACCTTCACCATGGCGCGCTCCTGTGTGTGGCGACTACGTCCATCGCAGTATTCCCCGGAGCCGGGAGTGGTGAGGCACAACAGCGCCCGCCCGCTTGGACTTTGGCAGTCTTTCGGCCAATCGCGCCCCGCTGGGCCTCACCCGACGCGCGCTTCGACGGCCGCGGTGGAGCGGCCAGGCGCTCAACCCGCCTGCGGGGTGGGGCAGACGAGGTCGCGCTCGGGGGCGCGGTCGCCCAGCAGGTAGCTCTCGACGACGTTCGTGACGCAGGAGTTGGCGGTGGGGTACTGGCCGTGGTCGCCGCTCCCGGTGACGGTCACCAGCTTGGAGCCGCGCAGCGCGCGGTGTGCGCCGAGCGCCGCCTCGTAGTACGTCGCCGGGTCGTGCACCGAGTTGAGCATCAGCACCGTCGGCAGGTGGGCGCCGGTCACCTTGACCTTGGGGGCGGGCGCGGTCGGCCAAGCCGCGCAGACCGCGCTGAAGGCCAGCGTGCGGGCGCCCACCAGCGGGTAGCGCGCGGTGTTCTCCGCGCCGTGCTGGACCCAGGTGTCCATGTCCTTGGTCCACGGGGTGTCGTTGCAGGTCACCGAGAAGTACTCGGCGAGGAACTCCGGGCTGAGGTACTGGCCGAACAGCCGCCCGGCCATCGCCTTGGCCGCGGGGTCGGCCCCCTGCCAGTCGTCGACCGCGGTCAGGGCCTGGGCGAGGAAGGGGAAGGTGTCCCGCTCGTAGATCGCGCTGATCGCGCCGTTGTCCAGCTGGTTCGGGCCGATCGTCAGGGAGCCGTCGACGATGGGCCGGTCGTGCAGCGCGGCGCGCCGCTGCTCCCAGCGCGCCTGCACCTCCTCGGGGGTGGAGCCCCAGTGGTAGGTGGCGTCGCGGGCCGCCAGCCACGGCACGAAGTCCTCGTCGAAGCGGCGCTGGAAGCTCATCGGCTGGCCCAGTTCGAACTTCTCCCAGGTGCCGTCGAAGCCGATGTTGCTGTCCAGGACCATCCGCTCGACCCGGTGCGGGAAGAGCGTTCCGTAGTAGGCCCCGATCATCGAGGCGTAGGACGGGCCGAAGTAGCTGAGCTTCTGCTCGCCGAGCAGGCCGCGGAACAGGTCGATGTCGTGGGCGGTCTGCTCGGTGTTCAGGTAGGGCAGCAGGTCGCCCGTGCGCTCCTGGCAACTGGCGGCCAGCTTCTTGGAGTTGGCGACCACCCGGTCGATCGCCGCCGGGGACTGGTCGCGGAAGTCGCCGGCCAGGAAGTCCTGGAACTCCTCCGGCGTCTGGCACACGGCCCGGGTGCTCTCGCCGACCCCGCGCTGGTCGAAGCCCACGATGTCGTACGCGGCGCCGACGGCCGGGGCGGCGGTGGCCAGGTTCGCCGGGCGCAGCAGGCCCGACGCGCCGGGGCCGCCGGCGGCCATCAGCAGCGTGCCCTTGCGCTTGGCCGGGTCGCCGGCGCGGTGCCGGGAGACGGCGATCGTCACGTCGGCGCCGGCGTCGGCGTGGTGCCAGTCGCGCGGGGCGGTCATGGTGGCGCAGTCCAGCGCCGGCTGCTTGGCGCAGGGCTGCCAGGCGAGGGTCTGGTGGGTGTAGCGGGCGGGGGCGACCTCGGCGTCGCCCGGGTTCCGGCCGGCGTCCGGGGCGGCGCTGGCGGTGGCCGGCACGGCGAGGCCGGCCAGGACGGCGGCGACGACGGCCACGGCGGCGCGCCGGGTGCGGGAGGCGGTGGCGCCGGCCGCCGGGGTGTGCGAGGCGGTGGTGTTCGGCGCGGTGGTGTTCAGCGCGGTGGTGTGCGAGGCCGTGGTGTTCGATGCGTTGGTGTTCACGGGAATGATCCTGTCCGAGCCCGCCCTGACGGTCGATCATGCGGGGTTCCGTGTCCGGGGTGGTGCTGGGTACACCCCGGACACGGAGGATCGCCCCAGGTCAGTAGGCGGCGGTGAAGCGGGTGCGGCGGTGCGCGGGCTGTTCGGCCTCGTCGAGCAGGGCGACGGCGAGGTCTTCCATGGAGATCACCGAGGCGCCCTCGGCGTCCACCAGCAGTTCGTCCCGTCCGAGCCGGAAGCGGCCGGTGCGCTCGCCGGGTTCGAGCAGGGCGGCGGGGCTCAGGTAGGTCCAGTCGACGTCCGGGTCGGCGGCGCGGTAGAGGTCGAGCTGCTCGCGGCAGGCCCGGGCGATCGGCTGGAGTTCGGCGGGGAAGCCGGGGTCGTCGGCGAGGGTCGTCCCGCCGCGGCCGGGGAGGGTGAGGCTGCCCGCGCCGCCGACGGCCATCAGTCGCACGCCCGTTCCGGCGAGACCGGCCAGCAGGCCCCGGGTGGCGGCGGACAGCTCGTGCTCGCTGCCGGGCGCCGGGCGGGTGGCGGTGATCACCAGGTCCTGCCCGGCGGCGAGGCGGGCGACGTCCTCGGGGTTGCGGGCGTCGCCGACACCGAGGGCGACGGCGGCCGGCAGGCCGTGCGGTTTGGCGGGGTCGCGCAGGACGGCGGTGATCCGGTGGTGGCGGGCGAGCGCCTCGGTCACCACCCGGCTGCCGACGTTGCCGGTGGCGCCGAACACGGTGATGTGCATGGAGGTTCTCCTGGTGCGGTGGGTGCCAGCGGCTGCTGGACGGGGGTCGGGGAGTGCGGAGGGGAGTTCGGCGGGAGCGGGGCGGGGTCAGGCGTTCTCGCGGACGGGCGGCGCGGCGGCCGGGGCGCTGGGTACGGCGGGCGCGGTGGTGCCGGGGCGTCGCCGGGTCTGGGCCGCGATCAGTGAGCCGAGGACGATCAGTGCGCCGAGCGCCTGGAGCGGGCTGAGGTCCTGCCCGAGGGCCAGCCAGCCGATCGCGGTGGCGACCACCGGGCTGAGCAGCGAGAGGAAGGAGACCGAGGTCGGCGGTAGTGCCCGGATCCCGCGGAACCAGAGCGCGTACGTGAGCGCCGCGCCGATCAGGCTGAGGTAGCCGTAGCCGAGCAGGTTGCCGCCGGTGAGGTGGGACGGCGGGGCGCCCTCGACGAACAGCGCGACCGGCACCAGCAGCAGTCCGCCGGCGGTGAGCTGCCAGCCGGTGGTGGCGAGCAGCGGGGCGGGGGAGACCCAGCGCTTGGAGAGGACGACGCCGGTGGCCATGACGACCGCGCCGGCGAGCGCGGCGGCCACGCCGACGGCGTCCAGCTGGGCGTTGGCCCGCAGGACCAGCAGGCTGACCCCCGCGACCCCCGCGATGCCGCAGATCACCGTGCGCGGTGTGAGCCGGTCGCCGAGCAGTGCGGCCGAGAGTCCGGCGGTGATCAGCGGCTGGACGGCGCCGACGGTGGCGGCGACCCCGCCGGGGAGGCGGTAGGCGGCGATGAAGAGGAGGGCGAGGAAGGCGCCGATGTTCAGCGCGCCGAGGACCAGTGCGCGCCACCACCAGCTGCCCTTCGGCAGCTGGCGGGTGACGGCGATCAGCAGCAGTCCTGCGGGCAGGGCCCGGAGGACGGCCGCGAGGAGTGGACGGTGGGGCGGGAGCAGTTCGGTGGTGACGATGTACGTCGACCCCCAGACGGCGGGGGCTATCGCCGTCACCAGCACGATTCCGAGGCGGTTTCTTAGCACTAAGCAAATGTATCTCAGCGCTAAGGCATCTCTCACCGCTTTGACGGGGTGACGTGGCTCACAGTTACCTCATCGCTAAGGAATCCCGGCGGAATCCCCTACCCTGAACCTGTGGCAGATGCAGATCATGTGGACCGAGTAGTCGCGCAATGGGCCGCCGAGCGCCCCGACCTGGACGTCTCCCCGATGGAGGTGATCGGCCGACTCAAGCGCCTCTACCGCCTGATGGACGCGGAGCTCAACCGGACCTTCGGCGAACACGGCCTGGACGCCGCCTCCTTCGACGTCCTCGCCACCCTCAAACGCAGCGGCCCGCCCTACCGCCTCACCCCCACCGGACTGATGCAGTCCGCCATGGTCACCTCCGGCGCCATCACCCAGCGCCTCGACCGTCTGGAGGCCCGCGGCCTGGTCACCCGCACCCAGAGTGACCAGGACGGCCGCAGCCGCGTGGTCGGGCTCACCCCCGAGGGCCACGCCCTGATCGACCGCGCCCTCCCCGACCACCTCGCCACCGAGCGGCTCCTCCTCGCCGGCCTCGACGCCCCCCGGACCGCCGCGCTCGTCGACGCCATGCGCACCCTCCTGGCCGCCCTCGGCGACAGCCCGGAGTGAGCGGGCGGGCAGGCGGGCGGACCTCCCCGCCCGACCGGCCTACGGGTTGACCGCCACCGCCTTGAAGAAGGTGTAGTGGAACGTCCCGCCCGGCTCGGCCGTGCGGCGCAGTTCGGCGATGCCGCGGTCGAAGGCGTCGGGGGTGGTCAGCCCGGCGGCCAGCGCCTCGGTGCGGACGGCCTCGACCATCGCGACGAAGGTGCGCCGGGTGAAGCCCTCGACCAGGGCGGGGCGGGCGCCGTCGGCGTGGACGGTGCGGGGGCGGACGGCCGCGTCCCGGAAGCCGGCCTCCGCCAGGAGCGGGTACAGGCGGCGCCCGAGCAGGGCGTCGCCGCCCGCCGCCGCCTGGAGCCGCACCAGCAGGTCGACCGCGTCGCGGGCCGCCGGGCCCTGCGGGTGGAAGAAGGCCGAGCCGTGGTCGCCCTCGATCACCGTGATCGTCCCGCCCGGCCGCAGCACCCGCCGCAGCGCGGTCAACGCGGCCACCGGATCGGCCAGGTGCTCCAGCACGAAGCACACGAAGACGTGGTCGAACGCGCCGTCCGGGAAGGGGAGTCGGTGCAGGTCGCCGTGGTGCCAGGTGACCCGCGCGGTGGGCGCCTCGGCCGCCACCCGGGCCCGGGCCTGCGCCAGCGACTCCGCCGAGACGTCCACCGCCGTCAGCAGCACGCCGGGACTGGCGGCCAGCAGGTGCGCGGTCTGCGCCCCCACCCCGCAGCCGGCCTCCAGCACCCGGCTGCCCGCCGGGTACGCGGTGCCCGCGTGCAGCAGCTCGGCGAGGGTGTCCGCCTGGTCGCCGAGCCGTTGCGCCTCGGTCTCCGAGTAGCCGTGGACGTAGCCGGGGGCGTAGTTATGGCCGGGGCCTTCGGCGTCCTGCCGGTCGTTCAGTGGTGCCGTTTCCGTGGTCATGGCCCCACCCTCACGCCACAATGGCCCGGTGAACAGGTCCAAAGAAGCACCGGATGACAGGTCCAAACAGGTGGACCCGGGCGCCGACTTCCTCCAGCTCGACACCGCCGACGCCCCGCCCGGCGGCCTGACCGGCTGGCTCGCCCGCCGGCTGCGCGAGGCCATCGCCGACGGCCGCCTCCCCACGGGCAGCAGGCTGCCCGCCACCCGGGGGCTGGCGGCCGAACTCGGCGTCTCCCGGGGAGTGGTGACCGACGCCTACCGGCGCCTCGCCGAGGAGGGCCAGATCGCCGGCCGGGGCAGGGGCGGCACCGTCGTCGTCGCGGTTCCGGCGCCGCCCGCGCCCCCGTTGTCAGCCACACCCCCGGCCCCGCCGCGCGCCCGGCCGGAGCCCGTCCTGTTCCACGCGGACCCCGACCCCGAGGTGTTCGACCTGCTGCGCGGCACGCCCGCCCGGATCGACCTCACGCCCGGCGTGCCCGACCTCGCCGCCTTCCCCCGCACCGCCTGGCTGCGCGCCGAACGCGCCGTCCTCGACGGCCTCGCCGCCGCCGACCTCGGCTACGGCGACGTCCGCGGCACCCCCGCACTGCGCCGGGCCGTCGCCCACTGGCTGGCCCGCAACCGGGGCATCCGCGCCGACCCGGACGAGGTGCTGATCGTCGCCGGGACGGCCCAGGCCCTCGCCCTGCTCGGCCGGGCCCTCGGCCGGATGGGCGTCACCGAGGTCGCCGTCGAGGACCCGGGCTCGCTCGGCGCCCGCCAGCACCTCGCCCACTGGCTCGCCGCGACCCCGCCCGTCCCGGTCGACGCCGAGGGCGTCCGGGTCGACGCGCTGCGCGCCACCGGCGCCCCGGCCGTCCTGCTCACCCCGGCCCACCAGTACCCGACCGGGGTCGTCCTCGGCGGCGAGCGGCGGCGCGAACTGCTGCGCTGGGCGGGCGAGGGCGGCCTGGTCATCGAGGACGACTACGACGCCGAGCACCGCTACGACCGCCCGCCCGTCCCCGCGCTGCGCGCCGCCCTGCCGGAGCAGGTCTGCTACGCGGGCAGCATCTCCAAGCTGCTCGCCCCCGCGCTGCGCACCGGCTGGCTGCTGGTGCCGCCGCGGCTGCGCGAGGCCGTCCTGGAGGCCAAGCGGTTCGCCGACCTGGGCAACCCGGTGCTGCCGCAGCTGGTGCTGGCCCGGCTGATGGAGTCCGGCGAACTCGACCGCCACCTGCGGCTGTTGCGCCACCGCCACCGCCGCCGACGGGACGCGATGATCGCCGCCGTCCACGCCCACCTCCCCGGCGCCACCGTCCACGGCGCGGCGGCCGGCCTGCACCTGATGCTCACCCTGCCGCCCGGGGGCCGCTGCACGGACACCGAACTGGCCACGGCGGCGCTCGCCGAGGGCGTCAAGGTGCAGCCGCTGTCCTGGCACGCGAGCCTGCCGTACCCGCCGGGGCTGGTGCTCGGCTACGCGGCGGGTGCGCCGGGGGAGATCGCGGAGGGGATCGCCGTCCTGGGGCGGTTGCTGCGCCGGTAGGGCTGAGGTCTGAGGTCTGAGGGCGGCCGGTGCCCGGGTCCCCCGTCCGCGCGGGCGCGGGTGTGCTCCTCCGGGGTCCGGGCTATGGTGGCGACGGGCTCGGGTGCCTTGACGGCCTCGGGTGCCTTGACGGGCCGTATCCCGCTGCCGACCTCAGGGAGGCGTGATGGCCGTGCTTCGGCGCACCGTCCAGTTCGGCGCGATGCTGGTGGTGTTGGCGGCCACGCTCGGGCCGGTTCCGGCCGGGTCGGTGTCGGCGTCCGCACCGGCGTCCGCACCGGCGTCCGTACCGGTGTCCGCGCCGGAGTCGATACCGGGGTCGATACCGGGGCGGGTCAGTGCCCCGGGTGAGGGGACGGTGGCGGCGGAGATGGCCGATCAGGACGCGCGGCAGCTCGCGGGGCGCCGGATCGTACTCTCCTACGCTGGTCCGACACCGCCGCCGGGCGTGCTGCAGACGATCCGGGAGGGGCGGGCGGCCGGGGTCATCCTGTTCGCCGAGAATGTCACGAGCCCGGCGCAACTCACCGAGGCCGTCGGTCAGTTGCGGCAGGCGGCGGCGCAGTCGCCGGTGCCCGAGGGGCTGTTGCTGATGACCGACCAGGAAGGCGGCAAGGTGCGCCGCCTGCCCGGCGCGCCCGAACTCTCCGCCCGCCGGACCGGATCGGACCCCGACCCGCTCGGCGCGGCGGGCCGCGCCGGGGTCGGCGCCGCCGGGACGCTCGCGGACGCGGGGCTCAACGTGAACCTCGCGCCGGTGCTGGACGTCTACGACACCCCGGGCAACTTCATCGACCGCCATGAGCGCTCCTACGGTCAGGACCCCGCCGGCGTCGGCGAGTTGGGCAGCGCCTTCCTCGCCGCCCAGCAGGGCCTGGGCGTGGCCGCCACCGCCAAGCACTTCCCCGGGCTGGGCTCGGCCGTCAACGGCGAGAACACCGATGACCGCCCCGTCACCCTGTCCGTGCCGCTGGACGAGCTGCGCACCCGCGGTGAGGAGCCCTACCGGGCGGCCATCGCGGCGGGCGTCCGGCTGGTGATGGCCTCCTGGGCGGTCTACCCGGCGCTCGACCCGGACCGCCCGGCGGGGATGTCGCCAGCCGTGGTCGAGGGCGAGCTGCGCGGCCGTCTGGGCTTCCGGGGCGTCACCGTCACCGACGCCCTGGAGGCCGAGGCCCTCGCGCCGTACGGCGGCCCCGGCGACCGCGCGGTGGCCGCCGCCGAGGCCGGGATGGACCTGATCCTCTGCTCCGCCCGCGACCCTCAGCAGGCCGAGGACGCCACCACGGCCCTCGCCGACGCCCTGGACTCCGGCCGGCTTGACCGCGCCGCCTTCGCGGCCGCCGTCACCCGGGTCGACGCCCTGCGGGCCTCCCTGGACTGAGCCGGCGGCGGCCGACCGGCCCCGCGCCGGGCACCGGGGAGGCCGGCTGTGGCAGGTGCGCGGAGCCCGACCCTCCGGGGTGGGATTACGCCATCAAAGGTCTGGTTTCGGTCTGCTCGGCACTTCGAAGGCAGAATCGCGGTCATGGCATGGGAATCGCATGGCAAAGTCTCTTCATGGCGCATGTGAAATGTCACATGTGCTACCTCACCTGTTCTGATCGTTCCTCGTACCCTCCGAAGGAGGAGGCAATGAACCGCATCACCCGGATCGCCTCGGGCGCGGCCGGCGCCGTCGCCCTGCTCGCGGCGCCGGTTCCGGCGCTCGCCGTGTCGACCAGCGGCGCGGCCGAGACCGCCGCCACGGTGACGACCTGCGGCTACAACGGCCTGCAGGCCGGGCTGTCGACCAAGGTCTGCGCCGAGGTCACCGGCGCCAGCGTCGTGCTGTACGGGCAGATCGGCCTCGCCGGTCCGCCCACCCCGGACACCCCGTGGCCGCCGAAGCCGCAGGAACTGCTCACCCGCCTGTCGGCCGGGGTGGTCGGCGGCGAGTCGCTCGGCTCGGCGAGCGGGCGCGCCGTGTTCACGGCCGCCACCGTGCGGGTCGACGGCGTCAGCGTCACCGTGCCGTGCGGTTCGACCCTCCACGCGACCTTCGCCGTCGAGTCGATCTGGCGGGGGCCGGCCCCGGTCGAGGTGGATGTACCTGTACTCTGCTGACGGAACCTCACCATGACCGCCGAGTCCGGGAGTTGGCAGCGTCCCGGGCTCGGCTTCCGGCGTTCCCGCACGCCCTCCGGATGTGACGTGGACCACTCGGTGGCGGCCCCGGCGGGCCGGGCGGCCGCCAGACGACGGCCGGGCGCCCACTGTGATGACTTGAAGAAATCTTCATCTGTGGCGATGATGCTTGCCGGCCGCCGGTGAGGACGCGGCCGCACGCTCACCGAGCCGTACCCGAGGGAGGGACGCGGACCATGCCCGTCCCGCTGTACCAGGCCAAGGCGGAGTTCTTCCGCACCCTCGGCCATCCGGTCCGGATCCGGGTGCTGGAACTGCTCCAGGACGGACCCCGGCCGGTGCGCGAGCTGCTGGCCGAGATCGAGGTCGAGCCCTCCAACCTCTCCCAGCAGCTCGCGGTGCTGCGCCGTACCCAACTGGTCGCCGCCACCCGCGAGGGCAACACCGTGGTGTACGCGCTCAGCACCCCGGACGTGGCCGAGCTGCTGCGGGCCGCACGCCGGATCCTGACCGAGCTGATCACCGACCAGGGCGCGCTGCTCACCGAACTGCGCGAGCCCGGCGGCCGGCCGCACCGTTGAGCCCGCCGAGGCCCTCGGGCCGGTCGAGCGTGTCGAGCCCGTCGAGCCCGTTGAACCCTTCGAGCCCGTCGGGACCGTTGAACCCGCGCCCGACCCGGCCGGCCCGAGGAGAACCCCCGCCATGAGCGAGAGCACGAGCGACGGCACGCGCGAGGAGAAGCGCCGACGCAAGGCCATGCTCATCCGGGCGGGCATCTACATCTTCGCCACGCACCTGTTCGCCGGCTTCGTGCTGCTGCTGTTCGCGCTCGGCGGCCGCAAGTAGGCACCTCCTACGTCCGAGGGCCGTCCGTCACGAGGTAGCGGTCGCTGGTGCTGGTCCAGGCCTGGACGCCCTCGATGAGCTCCCGGGTGCCGTCCAGGTACCAGCGCCCGGCCGGGTGGCGGTGACGCAGGTCGCTGCGCAGGGCGTCGTTCTCCCGCCGCAGCCGGGCGACCCGGGAGCGGACGGCGCCGACGGCCCGGCTGCGGGTGCAGCCGCGGATCCGTTGCAGGGTGAGGACGGTGTTGAAGGCGGCCGCGCTCTGGCGTTCCTCCCGCTCCAGTGAGTACAGGTCGTTGATCAGCGTGGCGGCGTCGGCGGTGTTGGCACGCAGCCGGTGCAGTGCGGGCTCCGCGTGGAGGGCGGCGGGGGCGTCGGCGCCGTGGACCCGTTCCAGTATGTTCATGAACGGGTAGAGACAGCTGCCGTGGCGGCGCAGCCGCATGGTCTCGGGCAGGCCGAGGGCGGGGACGGTGCCGTGGGCGCGGTGTTCGGCCTCGGCGGGGAAGGTCTCCAGACAGGCCTGCCACTCCCGGGCGGCCCGGGCGCGCCAGTTGGGGGACATGCCCTGCGCCTGGCGGCTCCACAGGTCGTGCCAGGCGCGGAGCACGTGGTCGCCGGAGCGCGGCGCCGGGCCCGCGCCGACCGGCGCGGAGGCGCCCGTCCGATCGGCCCCGGTGCGGTACAGGACGTCGATGAGCGGGTCGACGACGTCGCGGGCTTCGACGGGGCGGCGCCCGGGCGGGCCGTCGAAGCGGTCGTCGAGGATGGTGAACCAGCCCAGCATGTCCACCAGCAGGTCGAGGTCGGCGCCGTGGGCGCGGGGGAAGGCGTGGCCGATCAACTCGTGCAGGGCGTAGGCCCCGTAGCGGGTCATCTCGGGCGGGGTGAGGAGGTTGCGGCCGACCACCCAGGCGGCGTGCCGGGCCGCGGCGGTGCGCAGTTCGCCGGACCGTTGCGGGAGTTGGGGCGCGGCGGGGGCCGGGGCGGGGATGCTCACCGGGCAGCGGGCCGCCGGCGGGGCCTCGACGGCCGCCCGGTCGTCCCGCGCTCGGTCCTCTCCCGCTCGGTCCTCTCCCGCTCGGTCGTCCCCCGCCCGGCCCTCTCCCACCCGGTCGTCCGGCGGGCTGTCCGGGCGGGGCACCCGGGCGCCGCGCGGGGTCAGCCGCACGCGCAGCCCGTGCGCCTGGACCGTCGTCCACACCACTTCCCGGGCCCGGGCGCCGGGGACGGCCACCGGCCGCCAGCGGCGCAGGATCGCGGCCGCCGCGACCGTCAGCTCGGCCCAGGCGAAGGCTTCCCCGATGCACTTGTGCTTGCCGGCCCCGAACGGGAGGAAGGAGTGCCGCCCGGCCCCGCCGGACTGCCAGCGCTCCGGGCGGAAGCGCAGCGGGTCCGGGTAGCGGTCCGGATCGCGGTGCAGTGCGGTGAGGCTGTAGAGCAGTTCGGTGCCGGCCGGGATCCGGTACGGGCCGAGGTCCACCGGCACCTGGGCGGTGCGCATCAGGAAGGCGTTGGGCGCGTGCAGCCGCACCACCTCCTGGGTGACGCTGCGGGTGTAGGTGAGCCTGGCCAGCGCCTCGGGGGTGGGGGCGGCTCCGGCGGGCAGGTGCTCGTCGAGTTCGGCGAGCACCCGGGCCTCCACCTCGGGGTGGCGCAGGAGTTCGTCGAGGAGCCAGGTCAGCGTGGTGGAGACGGTCTCGGTGCCGGCGCCGAACATGGTGATCGCCTCGGACCGGACGTCCGCCTCGGTGAGCGGCCGGCCGGTGCCCGGGTCGGTGGCGGCGCGCAGCAGGGCGGGCAGGGTGCCGCCCCGCTCGGCGGATCGGGTGCCCGTCGGCCTGACGGCCTGGTCGACGACCTGGTTGAGCACCCGGACGGCGGCGTCGAAGCGCCGGTTGACCGCCAGCGGCAGCCGGGCGAGCGCCGGGTGCGGGTAGAGGGACTGGACGATCTGGCCCTTCACCAGGTCCGGCAGGGCCTGGTGGAAGGCCAGGGTGGCATCCTCGCTCAGCCGGGCGTCGAACAGCGAGCGGGTGACGATCTCCAGCGCGAGGTGGTTCATCTCCTTGGCCACGTCGAGGACTTGCCCGGGGTGCCAGCGCCTGGCCCGCTCCTCGGTGACCTGGTGCATCACGGCGACGTACTCGGCCATCCGGTCCGGCCCGAAGGCGGGTTGGATGATCCGGCGGCGGTCGCGGTGGGCCTGGCCCTCGGACATCAGCAGGCCGTCGCCGAACGCCGTCTTGAGGGTGTCCTGGACGGCGCCGCGCGGGCAGTTGTAGGCGAGCGCGACGAGCAGGGTGTGGACGAGCGGGGCGTCGGTGACCACGCAGACGGTGCGCGGCCCGAGCCGGATCCGGACGACGCCGCCGTGCCGGGAGAGCGAGCCGAGGAAGCCGAGCGGGTCGCGCAGCAGGGCGGCCGCGTGGCCGAGGCCGGGGACGGCGCCGGGGGCGAGCGGGGGGACGGTCGCGGGGGTGGTGCGGAGTGCGGTGGGTGCGGTTCTCGGGGGGAGGTCCCGTTGCCGCGTCTCGGTCAGCAGGGTCATGTCAGTACCTCTCATCAGAGGAGCCGGTGCGGACGGTACCGGGGGCCCCGACGGGCCGGCCGGGAGGTGGGGGGCCGGCTCGCGCGGATCCGCGCGTGCCCCGGCTGGAGGGGCGCACGTCATGGCAAACGCGCCGGTTCGACGGGCGTTGCGCCGAACGCGGGTGGATCACTCCAACGGTCGATCATCCGCAGTGGCTCCGACCGCCCCGGAACGCGGTGCTGACCTGCGGCGAAGGCCCCACCGGAAAGATCCGGGCCGGTCCCCTCGCGCAGGGTCTTTGGACCCTCGCCGCCCGGCCGCCCGAGGGCCAGCATGGTCCGGGAGAAGGAGGACCCTGATGACCAGTCTGCGCCACCGGCCCGCCCTCGACGTCCGGGTGGAGATCCGCGGCGAGCTGCCGCGCGAGAACGCCGAGTACGCCCGGGCGCAGGCACTGGACACGGCGGCCGGGCTCGGCCCCGGAACCCGCGCGCTGCGCATCCGGCTCACCCGCGTGCGCGACCGGGCCATGGCCCGGCCCGCCCTCGCACAGGCCGACGTCGACCTGGCCGGCGCCGGTCCGGTCCGGGTGCAACTCGCCGCCGCCACCGCCCGCGAGGCCGTCGACGTCGCCCTGGGCACCCTCGCCGGCCGGGCCGCCCGGCTGCGTGAGCAGGGCGACATCGGATTCGCCGCCGCCCACGAGAGCGCCTACCGCCCGCAGTACGCCGCCCGCCCGCTCGCCGAACGGCGGATCGCCCGGCGCAAGGAGGTCGTCCTCGCCCGCCGCACCCCCGAGCAGGCCACCCGCGAACTGCTCGCGCTGGACCGGTCGTTCCACCTCTTCGCGGACGCCGTGACCGGCCGGGACGCGCTGGTCCACCGCTGCCCGCTCAGCGGCGCGCCCGGGGTGGGCCGGTCCACGGGCGCCGACCCGGCGGACCCGCTCGACCTCACCGAGGCGGCCCGGCGGCTCTGGCTGACCGGCGGCCCGTTCGTCTGCTACGCCGACCCCGGCGACGGCCGTGCCCGGGTGCTCTACCGCCGCTACGACGGCCACTACGGCCTGATAACGCCGGTAGCGGAGCCTCGTTGACGGGCAGGAGAACCACCGGGGCGGGCCCACCGGCCCCGATGGCCACGACCGCCACGACCGCCACGACTTCCACGACAGGGGAACCGGGACCATGGACTGCGACGAGGTCATGCTGACCGTCCGGATCACCGCCGCCGAACGCGCGCTGCTGCGGGCCCTCGCCCGCGGTCACGGCGGGGACGTCTCCGAGGTGGTGGTCGACGGCCTGTTGGAGGTCATCCCCGCGCTGCACGACGACGCCTCCGCGCTGCAACTGCGGCGCGTCCTGGCCCGGCCCGCCCCCTGCGCCCTGACCCTCTGGCTGCCCGCCCCGATCGCGGACCTGCTGCCGCTGCTGGGCGAGCGGATCGCGCGGACCGGCGGCCCGTCGAGCGGACCGGCCAGCGCCGCGCTGTCCGCCGCGCTGCGCCTGTGGCTCGCCGGGGACCGGGCGGGGCTGGCGGCCGGGCTGGCCCGGCTGCACGGCGGCTGCGCCGGCGGGCGGGCGGCGGCGCAGCAGGCCCCGGTGCGGGCGGCGGCCTGACCGGTTCCGGTGGCCGGGCGGCGGCCTGGTCGGTTGTTGACGGTACGTCAGTCATCGGCCCCAGCTGGCATGTCCTGGGCGGGAATTGGCCAGTTCAGGACTCTGGTCAGGGCCCCGTGACACGCCCTAGCATTCCCGTCACGGCCGTCCGAGCCCAGGCCCCGGGACTCCGGCCGGGTGGCCGCCACCACCCCGTTGCCGGGGAGCGCACACCCCCCGAGTGCGCTTCCCGGCACCGTCACGTCCGGGGCTGTCCCCGGGGGCTCACGGGTTGCCCCCTCCGCTCCGCGCGACCCGGCCCGCCGCGCGCGAGCGGCCGAATTCCGCAAGAGGTTTTCGTTATTCCCGCGCGGCCCACCGCTCTCCTGAGTGCCGGAAGGTTCGGGCCCCGCTCCGCGGGGCGCCCGCACCTCGCACGAGGAGGGGAAACGCGATGGGACGCCGGAGCGCGGAGCCGCGCCCCCCGTAGCGGCAACTCGCCTCCGGCGTCGGCCGGTTCACTTCACGGCGGGTGGCGGCGCGCTGGTGCTCGGGCTCGACGGCCGCTGGTACTACGGTGGTCGGCTAGGGCGTGTCCTGATCCACAAGACACGCCCCCGGGGGGAGTTCCAGCAGCCCGAACGGCCGGCCGTGCAACAACCGGCCGCTGCTGAAGGCCTCCTGAGACCGTCCGGCGG
>NZ_JBHXTQ010000123.1:0-18081 GCF_042677305.1 Kitasatospora sp. NPDC127121
GCTCAGCACCTCAGCGCCCCAGCGCCCCAGCCGCTCAGCGC
The DNA here is from genome assembly GCF_042677305.1 of Kitasatospora sp. NPDC127121. Lineage (NCBI taxonomy): Bacteria > Bacillati > Actinomycetota > Actinomycetes > Kitasatosporales > Streptomycetaceae > Kitasatospora > Kitasatospora sp. NPDC127121. The sequence goes on from NZ_JBHXTQ010000123.1 coordinate 42, forward strand.
CGCCCGGAGCGGCGGTCACCCGAGGCGTCGCCGCCGGTCAGGCCCGCACGGCGCAGCGCGTCCGCCATCGCACTGTTCGCCAGCGACGCGCCACCGCCGGAACCGCCCGAGCCGCCGGAACCGCCCGAGCCGCCGCCCTGGCCGCGCCGGTCCTGGCCGCCGCCCCGGCGCTCCTGGCGCGGCGGGCGGGCCTGCCGCTCGCCGCGCTCACCGCCCCGGCCCCGGTCGCCGCCGCGCTCACCGCGCTCGCCCCGGTCACCGCGGTCGCCGCCCCGGTCGCGACCGACCTCGTCGTCCAGCCGCAGAGTCAGTCCGATGCGCTTGCGCGGCACGTCCACCGAGACGACCCGGACCTTCACGATGTCGCCCGGCTTGACCACCTCGCGCGGATCCTTGACGAAGGTCCTCGACAGCGCCGAGACGTGCACCAGCCCGTCCTGGTGGACGCCCACGTCGACGAAGGCGCCGAACGCGGCCACATTGGTGACCACACCCTCCAACACCATCCCGACCTCCAGGTCGCCGATCTTGTCGACGCCCTCCTTGAAGGTCGCGGTGCGGAACGCCGGGCGCGGGTCGCGGCCCGGCTTGTCCAGCTCGCCGAGGATGTCGGTGACGGTCGGGATGCCGAAGACCTCGTCGGCGAAGTCGCCCGGGCGCAGGGCCCGCAGCCGTTCGCCGTTGCCGATCAGCCCGCTCAGCTCCCCGCCGGTGGACGCCAGGATCCGGCGCACCACCGGGTACGCCTCGGGGTGCACGCTGGAGGCGTCCAGCGGGTCGTCGCCGTCGGGGATGCGCAGGAAGCCCGCGCACTGCTCGAAGGCCTTCGGACCCAGCCGGGAGACGTCCTTGAGCTGTCGGCGGGTGCGGAACGGGCCGTTGGCGTCACGGTGGGCCACGATGTTGTCGGCGAGCGTGCCGGTGATGCCGGAGACCCTGGTCAGCAGCGGCGCCGAGGCGGTGTTGACGTCCACGCCCACGGCGTTGACGCAGTCCTCGACCACCGCGTCCAGCGAACGGGAGAGCTTCACCTCGCTCAGGTCGTGCTGGTACTGGCCGACCCCGATCGACTTCGGGTCGATCTTGACCAGTTCGGCCAGCGGGTCCTGGAGGCGGCGGGCGATCGAGACCGCGCCGCGGATCGACACGTCCAGCTCCGGCAGCTCCTGCGAGGCGAAGGCGGAGGCCGAGTAGACCGAGGCGCCCGCCTCGCTGACCATCGCCTTGGTGAGGTTCAGCTCGGGGTGGCGCTTGAGCAGGTCCTCGGCGAGCTTGTCCGTCTCCCGGGAGGCGGTGCCGTTGCCGATCGCCACCAGGTCGACGTCGTGCTTCTTCGCCAGCGCGGCCAGGGTCGCGAGCGCGGCGTCCCACTTGTTGGCGGGCTGGTGCGGGTAGATCGTGTCGTACGCGACGACCTTGCCGGTGGCGTCCACCACCGCGACCTTCACCCCCGTCCGGAAGCCCGGGTCCAGGCCCATGGTGGCGCGGGTGCCGGCCGGCGCGGCCAGCAGCAGATCGCGCAGGTTGGCGGCGAACACCCGCACCGCCTCCTCCTCGGCCTCGGCCCGCAGCCGCGACCGCAGGTCGATGCCGAGCCGGACCAGGACGCGGGTGCGCCAGGCCCAACGGACGGTGTCGCCCAGCCACTTGTCGGCCGGGCGGCCGTGGTCGGCGATGCCGAAGCGGGCGGCGATCCGCCGCTCGTAGTCGTTCTCGCCGGGCAGATCGCCCTCCTCGCCGTCGTACGGCGAGAGGTCGAGGTCCAGCACCTCCTCCTTCTCGCCGCGCAGCATCGCCAGAATGCGGTGCGAGGGAAGCTTGGTGTACGGCTCGGCGAAGTCGAAGTAGTCGGCGAACTTGGCGCCGTCCTGCTCCTTGCCGCCACGCACGGTGGCCACCAGCCGGCCCCGGGTCCACATCCGCTCGCGCAGCGAACCGACCAGGTCGGCGTCCTCCCCGAAGCGCTCCACCAGGATCGCCCGGGCGCCCTCCAGCGCGGCGGCCGGCTCGGCGACGGACTCGTTCAGGAACCGGACGGCCAGCGCCGCCGGATCCTGCGAGGGATCGGCGAGCAGCGTCTCGGCCAGCGGCTCCAGGCCCGCCTCGCGGGCGATCTGCGCCTTGGTGCGCCGCTTCGGCTTGAACGGCAGGTAGATGTCCTCCAGCCGGGCCTTGGAATCGGCGGCCAGCACCTGCGCGCGCAGCGCGTCGTCCAGCTTGCCCTGGGCCCCGATCGACTCCAGGACGGCCGCCCGGCGCTCCTCCAGCTCCCGCAGGTAGCGCAGCCGCTCCTCCAGGGTGCGCAGCTGGGCGTCGTCCAGGGAGCCGGTGACCTCCTTGCGGTAGCGGGCCACGAAGGGCACGGTCGCGCCGCCGTCGAGCAGCTCGACCGCGGACTTCACCTGCCCGTCGCGAACGCCCAGTTCCTCGGCGATCTTGCGCTCGATCGCCTGCTGGGCCTGCCGGGCCACCTGTTCGACTGGCGTGGTCACGAAGCCGGTCACCTTCTCCTTCAGTGCTTTCGCCGTACGCCCTGCATTCTGGCAGGTGCCGGGGACAGCTCCCGGCCGCACCCGGGGCGGCCGGGCGTGGCGCCCTCCGCCCGCGACCCCAACCAGACTCAAGCAGTGCCCCGTTGCGCCTTCCTACGCTGACGCGCATGGACACCTCCCCCGCACTGGACGACTCCCGCCCGCCGGACGCCGCCCGGCTGGACGAACTCGCCGCCGCCAAGTACCTGCTGTTCACCACCCACCGCAAGAACGGCACCCCCGTGCCCACCCCGGTCTGGGTGGCGCGCGACGGCGACGCGCTGGTCTTCACCACCGTCACCCGCACCGGCAAGGTCAAGCGGCTGCGCAACCGCTCCGACGTGCTGGTCGGGCCGAGCGACATCCGCGGCACCCTGCTCGGCGAGCAGGTCCCGGCCACCGCCGTCCTCGACCCCGGCCGCGCGCCCGCCTACCGGAAGCTGCTGCGCCGCAAGTACGGGCTGCTGTGCGCGATCGCGCTGACCGCGAACGTGCTGCGCTTCGGCAAGGGCGGGACGATCGGCGTGCGGGTCACGCTGAGCTGAGGCCGGCCGTACGCATTCCGGGAATCCGCTGAAGGGCACCGATCCGCGCTGTACGCTGCCGGGCATGTGCGCTGCCACCCGGATGCACCCCGACGGACTGGTCATCGACGCGGCCCTGGTACGGCGGTTGATCTCCGCCCAGTTCCCGGACTGGGTCGGCCTGCCGGTCACGCCGGTCACCTCCGCCGGGACGGACAACGCGATGTTCCGCCTCGGACCCGAACTCGCCGTCCGGCTCCCCCGGGTGGAATGGGCGGCCGGGGACGTCCGCCGCGAGAAGCAGTGGCTGCCCGCGCTGGCCCCCCGACTGCCACGGCCGATACCCGCCCCGCTCGCGGTCGGCCGGCCCGCCGCCGGCTACCCCTGGGAGTGGTCGGTGCTCCGCTGGTTCGAGGGCGCCAACCCGGTCGTCGGCGCCCTCGCCGCCCCCGGCGCACTCGCCCGCGACCTCGCCGCCTTCGTCAACGCCCTGCGCGCCGTCAACCCGGCCGGCGGCCCGGCCGGCCACCGCAGCGTCCCGCTCGCCTCCCGCGACGGCGCCACCCGCGCGGCCATCGCCCAACTCGCCGGAGCGGTCGACACCCACGCCGCAACCGCCCTGTGGGACAAGGCGCTTCGCCTCTCCGAGTACGCCGGCCCGCCCTCGTGGATGCACGGCGACCTCACCCCCGGGAACCTCCTGCTCGACCGGTCCGGCCGGCTCGGCGCCGTCCTCGACTTCGGCCTGATGGGCGTCGGCGACCCCACCGCCGACCTGATCGTCGCCTGGAACCTGCTGCCCGCCTCGGCCCGCCCCGCCTTCCGCGCCGCCCTCCGCGCCGATGACGCCATGTGGGCCCGCGGCCGCGCCTGGGCCTTCTCCATCGCGCTGGTGACGATCCCCTACTACCGTCACACCAATCCGGGCCTCACCGCCAACGCCCGCCACGTCGTCCGCGAGGTACTCGCCGACCGCAGCACCTGACCGGGCACTGCCGCCCGACCAGCAGGGCGGCACTCCCGCCGCCGCCGTCGGCGACCGTTGCTATGGTTCTCCCCGCCACTACGGGTAGGGGGACGACTTGGCACGCAGAAGCAGTGTGATCGACGTCAGAGTGAGCCGGCGGGTGCTGTGGGTGGGCGGCGACGCCTATCCGCTCCACAACATCGCCCGGGCCCGGCAGTTCCAGCTGCTGCCGCCCAAGCGCGCGCGGGTGATCATCCGGTTCGTCCGGCAGGTGATCGGCCTGCTGGTGGCCACCGCCCTCCTCGGTTCGCTGCTCGGGAGCGGCGCGAACCAGGAGACGACCAAGAACGTGATCGGCGTGGTGGCGCTCGCGCTCTTCGCGGCCAGCCTCTACCGGCTGGTCAAGCGGCTGCAGATGCGCACGGTCTACCAGCTGATCATCGAGACCTCCAGCTCCTCGAACACGGCGGTGGTCAGCCACGACGCCCAGCAGGTCGGCAACCTGATCCAGCTGATCATGGAAGCGATCGACAACCCGCTGGCCGAGTTCGCCCTCCAGGTGGAGAACGTCCACATCGGCGACCAGATCAACCAGTACGGCGACCACAACACCGGAAAGAAGGTCAGTCTGTGAGCGGCGGCATCCACTTCGGGGACTCGGTCACCCAGCACGGCGACCACAACATCGGCATCATCAAGCACCAGGGACCGGCCGACCCGCAGGCCGCGATGCGCGAACTCATCGCCGCCGTACGCCAGTTGCGCGAGCAGGTGCCGGCCGAGGACCGCGAGGTGCTGGACGAGTCGCTGGCGGACCTCGGCAACGGGCAGGCCACCCCGCCCGCCACCCTGCGCCGCGCCCTGCGCAACATCTCCGGCGTCGCCGCCCTCGCCGCCGCCGGCGCCCCGGTGGTGGAGTCGATCCGCCGCATCCTGGACTCGCTGAGTTCCTGAGCGGCGGCGGGCGGCCAGGCCCGAAAGTCATACCGGGTCAGAGACCTTCCTCAGTCAAGGAATCCTGCTAGCCTGACGCCATGAGCGGACTGCGGGAACGGAAGAAGGAGCGGACGCGGCGGGCGATCTCCGAGGCCGCGATCGCGCTCTTCCTGGAGCACGGCTTCGACCCGGTCTCGGTGGCGGACGTCGCGGCCGCCGCCGAGGTGTCGAAGCCGACGCTGTTCAGCTACTTCTCCACCAAGGAGGACCTGGTCGTCCACCGCTTCGCCGACCACCAGGACCAGGCCGCCGGCGTGGTCCGCGGCCGGGCGGCCGGCGAACCGGTGCTGGCCGCCCTGCACCGGGACTTCCTGGACGGGCTCGCCCGGCACGACCCCATCACCGGGCTCAACGACGACCCCCGGGTCCTGGCGTTCAGCGATCTGGTGTACTCCACGCCGAGCCTGAAGGCCCGGGGCGCCGAATACCTCGCCCGCGCCGAACAGTCCCTCGCCCGGGCGCTGCACGAGGCCCCCGACCTCACCCCGCCCCGGCGCCTCACCGCCCCCCTCCTCGCCGCCCAGGTCACCGCCGCCCAGCGGGTCCTCGCCGAACACAACTGGCACCGGATCCGGAACGACGGCCAGACCGCCGACGAACTCCACTTCGAGGCCGCCACCAACGCCGACCGCGCCTTCGAACTCCTCACCGCCGGCTACGAAGGCGCCGCCGGGCACCCGGGGCCCACCGGGCGCCGGGGCCCCGCCTAACACGGAGGCCCCACCGGGCATCGGGGGCCCGCCGGCCCCACGGGCACCGCTGGTTAGAGTGCCGCGCATGACAATGCGTCAGCTCACCTTCGAACGGCTGCACAACTTCCGCGACCTGGGCGGCCACCCCGCCGCCGACGGCCGGTCCGTCCGCCGGGGCCTGCTCTACCGCTCCGACTCACTCGGCAAGCTCACCTCGCCCGCCGACCTCGACCGGCTCCAGGCCCTCGGCGTGCGCACCGTGATCGACCTCCGCTACCCCTGGGAGATCGCCGCCAAGGGCCGGGTGCCCGACTACGAAGGGCTGGTCTACCACAACCTCTCGATCGAGCACCGCCCTTACGACCAGGCCGAGATCGACCCGGACGTCGACCCCTGGCGGTACCTCGCCGACCGCTTCGCCGAGGTCGCCGAGGACGGGGTGGAGGAGATCCGCGAGGCCCTGGAGGTGATCGCCGCCGCCGAGGAGCCCGTGGCCTTCCACTGCGCCTCCGGCAAGGACCGCACCGGGCTCATCGCCGCCCTCGTCCTCACCCTGCTCGGCGTCTCCGAGGACGACATCGCCGCCGACTTCGCCCTCACCGAGCTGGCCACCCCGCACCTCATCGCCGAGTGGCACGCCGCCCACCCCGGCCGCACCCTGCGCTGGCCCGGCTACGGACGCGCCCCCGAGACGGTCATCCGCCTCGCCCTCGCCGACCTCGCCGCCCGCCACGGCTCGGTCGAGGACTACGCCACCGTCACCCTCGGCTTCTCCCCCGCCCGGATAGCCGCCCTCCGCTCGCGCCTGCTCACGGCCTGACCTCACCCGACGGGCCGTCAACGGCCAAGAAGATGAAGGGAGTTCACTCGAACACAGGTTGACCTAAACATGTCATATCGCGTTGCCCCCGCCTCCGCCGCGCTGCCAGGATCGGGCCACTGCCCAGACGAACCAACGGGAGAAAACCATGAGGATGCGTTCCGTTCTGCCCGTCGCCCTGCTGGCCGCGGCCGGCCTGTTCGCCGGCGCCAACACCGCCTCGGCGGCGGGGTACCCCGGCTACCAGTGCTTCAAGACCGCCGACCGCGTCGAGTACTGCAGCGACGCCAAGGTCAAGAACCACACGGCGGGCTCCAACTGGATCAAGACCTGCCCGGCCGACGTCGTCGCGCACATGGGCAAGCCGTACATCGCGGCGAAGCGCCCCTCCGCAGCGCACAGCTGTTAGCACCGGACGCCAGGAACACCGGGCCCGCCCGGCAGACGCCTGCCGGGCGGGCTCGACCGTTGCAGCGGGCGGCCGCTAGCGGCGGTGCGGGCCGCCCGGGCGGCCGCCGCTGCGCGGCTTGCGGGGGGCGCGCGTGCCGGTGGCGGCGGCGGCCGGGGCGGGGGCCGTGGCGGGCCAGTGGGTGGGCCGGGTGAGGGTGGCCGGCAGGCGGGTGGTCGCGTCGCCGCGGGCCGCGTTCAGCTGGGCCTGGGTGAGGAAGAGGGCCTCGGTGAGGTCGGCGCCGGAGAGGTCGGCGTCACGCAGGTCGGCGCCGACGAGGTCGGCGAGGCGCAGGTCGGCGCCGCTGAGGTCGGCGGCGACGAGCAGGGCGCCGCGCAGGTTGGCCCCGCGCAGGTCGGCGCCGCGCAGGCGGGCGCCGAAGAGGTCGGCGCCGCGGTGTTCGCGGCGGCGGGGGACGGCGGCGCGGACGAGTTCGCTGGCGCGCAGCAGCAGGTCGCTGACGCGCTGCCGGTGCGCGGGGACGTCGACGGCGAGGATCTCCTCGGGGGTGCCGCCGGCGAGCCGGTCGGTCTCCTCCAGGGCCTGCCGCAGGTCGGCGTGGACCGGGCGGGCGGGGGCGTAGCCGAGCGCCTCGGTGAGGTACCAGAGCAGTTCGTGGAGCTGGCGCACCACCGGGAAGACGTCGTACATGGGCTTGGCGTCGGCCGGCGCCTCGCGCCAGCTGCGGCCGCCGAAGGTGACCTGGGAGACGCGCTGCCCGGCGCCGAAGCAGTCGTAGACGGTGCAGCCCTGGAAGCCCCGGTCGCGGAGGCGTTCGTGGATGCCGCAGGTGAAGTCGGTCTGCAGGTTGCGGCACGCGCTGCCGGCGGCCTTGTCGACGGCGAAGTCGGTGCCGGCGCCGAAGGGCAGGGCGACGCAGCAGAGGCCGAAGCAGCTGGTGCAGTCGGAGCGCAGCTCGGTCGGCTGAGCCGCCGTGGGGTGCTGCGGCGGCTCGGTCTCGCGCACGTCGCGTGGTCCTTCCAGCGTGGGCACCGGCCGTCCGGTGCCTCGGACCGCCAAGCCTACTTGGCGCTGGTCACACCCACCCCACCCCCGGTAAGGTGTCAATCGGCAGTGCACCTATTACGAGGTGCACCCATGACGCAGTGCGCCCATGGCATACGGGGGTAGGAGTGCAGGACCCGAGCATCAACGAACTCGTCCGGATGTGGATCGCCGGCTGGAGCGTCTCGCGCGGCGCGGCCGAAGCGGTGGACGAGCCCTGGGGCTGGACGATCGACGTCGGCGTGGTCGGCCACGTCGCCCGGCACGTGCTGCCCGAGCCGGCCGAGCCCGACGTCCGCAAGATCGCCGAGGCCACCACCGCACCGGGCACCTGGCTGAAGCTGTTCACCGAGGAAGCCGTCGCCCGGCCCTGGCTGGGCCCGCAGTGGCGGCTCGACCAGCCGGGGTACCTGATGACCGCCCCGCTGGGCACCGAACGGCCCGAGGTGCCGGCCGGCTACACGGTGACCACCTGGACCCGGGGCGGGGTCGTCCGGACCCTGGTCCGCACCGAGGCCGGACACCTCGCCGCACGCGGCCAGGCGGGTCTGGCCGGCCCCGTGGCCGTGCCGGACCAGATCGTGACCGCGCCCGAGCACCGGCGCCGAGGCCTGGGCGCCCTGGTGATGCGGACCCTGCAGAACGCCGGGCACCAAGCGGGCGCCGACACCGCCGTCCTGGTCGGCACCCCGGACGGCCGGGCGCTCTACACCGCGCTCGGCTGGACCACCCGATCCCCGATGGCGAGCCTGTTCTACGAGCCCGCAGCCGAACCTGCGGCCGAACCCGTCGCAGAACCCGCAACCGAACCCGCCGTAGAACCCGCAGCCGAGCCCGGAGCCGAGTAGGGCAGCAGCTCGGCCCGCTTCGGCGGCCGGCCGTCGCCGGAGGAGCGCCCGGTGAGCCGGCGGCCGATCCACGGCCCCAGGTGGCCGCCCAGCCAGCGGGCGTCGGCGCGCAGCCGCTCGGCCCGGCCGGGCGGGGCGGCGGGCGGCAGCGGGGCGCGCCAGTCGAAGGCGGCGGGGCGGCCGAGCGCCTCCAACACCCCTTCGGCGACCCGGCGGTGGCCCTCGGGCGACAGGTGCAGGCGGTCCTCGCCCCAGAGCCGGCGGTCGTCGAAGCAGGGGGCGGCGAACAGGTCGACGACGGCGACGCCCTCGTCCTGGCCGAGCTCGTGCACGAAGGCCTTCATCCGCAGGATGGCCGGGAGCAGCCGGGCGCTGCCCGCCATCCTGCGGGTCGGGTCGGTGCTGGTGAACAGCACCACGGTGGCGCCGGTGGCGCGCAGTTCCTCGGTGCAGCGGCCGAGCAGCCGCTCGACCCGGGCGATGTCGCAGCCGGGGCGCAGCGCGTCGTTGAGGCCGCCGACGAGGGTCACCAGGTCGGCGCCCATCGCGGTGGCGGCGGGGAGCTGCTCGTCGTGGATCTGGCCGATGAGCTTGCCGCGGACGGCGAGGTTCGCGTAGCGGAACCCGCCGTCACCCCCGGCCTCGGCGGCGAGCGCGTCGGCGACCCGGTCGGCCCAGCCCCGGTAGTGGCCGTCGGGCAGCAGGTCGTCGCACATGCCCTCGGTGAAGGAGTCCCCGACGGCGACGTAACTGCGGTAGGTGGTGGGCACGGGCAGTCTCCGCTCTCCTCCGATGGCTCCGTGGCCCGACGATGCTACGCGGCCGGTCCGGGCACCGGCATCGGACCCCGGCACCGGCACGAGCACGGGTGCCTAACCCGCGACAGGCACCCCGTCGTCCGCCGTGCGGGGGGTGAACCAGTGCTCGCGGACGGCGTCGGTGGGCCGCTGCTCGCCGAGGGCGGGCAGGCCCCACTCCCCCAGCGCCTCGATCACCGGGCGCAGTTCGCGGCCGCGTTCGGTGAGCTCGTAGACCGTGGCGTTGGCGGGCCGTTCGAGCCGGCGGCGCAGGGCCAGGCCGTCGCCCTCCAGCTGCTTGAGCCGGGCGGCGAGGATGTCGGTGGAGACGCCGGGCAGGTCGGCGTGCAGGTCGGTGTAGCGGCGCGGGCCGCCGAGGAGTTCACGGACGATCAGGAGGCTCCAGCGCTCCCCCACCGCGTCCAGGGCGCGGGCGACGGCGCAGTACTGGTCGTAGCTTCGGCGTGACATGTGGATCAGCATAGCCAAAAGGTTGGACTTTCCAAGTGCCAACTTGGTAGAACAAAGCATCAGCAACGATGCGGTGGTGACGGTCGGGAGGCCGCAGTGGAGTTTCGGCAGTCCAGCAAGCTGAACAACGTGTGCTACGAGATCCGCGGCCCGGTGGTCGACCAGGCCAACGCCCTGGAGGAGGCCGGGCACAGCGTGCTGCGGCTGAACACCGGCAACCCGGCGCCGTTCGGCTTCGAGGCGCCCGAGGAGATCATCCAGGACATCATCCGCAACCTGCCCAAGGCGCACGGCTACAGCGACTCGCGCGGCATCCTGCCCGCCCGCCGCGCGGTGGTGCAGTACTACCAGCAGCGCGGCGTGACCGGAGTCGGCGTCAACGACGTCTACCTCGGCAACGGCGCCTCCGAGCTGATCCAGATGGCCGTCACCGCGCTCGTCGACGACGGCGACGAGGTGCTCGTCCCGATGCCGGACTACCCGCTGTGGACGGCCGTGGTCCGGCTGGCCGGCGGCAAGGCCGTGCACTACCTGTGCGACGAGCAGGCCGACTGGTACCCGGACCTCGACGACATCGCCGCCAAGATCACCGCCCGCACCAAGGCCATCGTCGTCATCAACCCCAACAACCCCACCGGCGCGGTCTACCCGAAGGAACTGCTGGAGGGCATCCTCGACCTCGCCCGCCGCCACCAGCTGATGGTCCTGGCCGACGAGATCTACGACAAGATCCTCTACGACGACACCGAGCACCACTGCCTCGCCGCCCTCGCCGACGACGTCCTCACCCTCACCTTCAACGGCCTCTCCAAGGCCTACCGGGTGGCCGGCTTCCGCAGCGGCTGGCTGGTCGTCTCCGGGCCCAAGCAGCACGCCGCCGACTACCTGGAGGGCCTGACCATGCTCTCCGGCATGCGGCTGTGCCCCAACGTGCCCGCCCAGTTCGCCGTCCAGGCCGCGCTCGGCGGCCACCAGTCCATCAACGACCTGGTGCTGCCCGGCGGCCGGCTCACCGAACAGCGCGACGTCGCCTACAAGGCCCTCAACGAGATCCCCGGCGTCAGCTGCGTCAAGCCCAAGGGCGCCCTGTACGCCTTCGCCCGGCTCGACCCGGCGGTGCACCGGATCGTCGACGACGAGCAGTTCGTGCTGGACCTGCTGCTCCGCGAGAAGATCCACGTCGTCCAGGGCACCGGCTTCAACTGGCCCCGCCCGGACCACTTCCGCTTCGTCACCCTGCCCCGCGCCGACGACCTGGAGACGGCCATCAACCGCATCGGCCGCTTCCTCGCGACGTACCGGCAATCCTGACGCCTAGGCTTGTCGGCCATGACCGTCCTGCGTTCCGTCGCCCTGTTCGTCGTCGCCGCCCTCGCCGAGATCGGCGGCTGCTGGCTGATCTGGCAGAGCGTGCGCGAGCAGCGGCCGTGGTGGCTGGCCGGGCTGGGGGTGGTGGTGCTCGGCGGGTACGGCTTCGTCGCGGCGCTCCAGCCGGACAGCCACTTCGGCCGGGTGCTGGCCGCGTACGGCGGGGTGTTCGTCGCCGGGTCGCTGCTCTGGGGCGTGGTCGTGGACGGCTTCCGGCCGACCCGCTACGACGTGGTGGGCGCGCTGGTCTGCCTGGCCGGGGTCGCGGTGATCATGTACGGGCCCCGGCGCTGAGCGCACTGGGCCCTCCACGCACGGGGTCGTCCACGCACGGGGCCCCGGCGTCGAGGTGCGGACTCCTCGACGCCGGGGCCCGGCAAGCCGGTTCGGGGACTACCAGCCCCAGCCGCCGCCCTGACCGTCGTCGTCGTGGTCCGAGTCCCAGCCCTCGCCGACCTTGCGCAGGATCGTGTAGTTGTCGATCTGCGTGCCGTCCTCGGCCAGCGCGGTCACCTTCATGGACGACTTCTGGCCCAGGTGGGCCGGGGTGACGTCGACCTTGATGAAGGAGTAGCCGGTGTAGCGCACCCGCGACCACTGGATGGTCTCGGGGACCTTCACCTTGCCCTTCCCCCAGTAGTAGGTCTTCACCTCGTCCTGGTGGTTCTCGTGCCCCTCGTAGGTGTCCGGCACGTCGAACTTGTACAGGCTGCGACCGGCCGCGCCCGCGGTCACGTAGACGACGCCGTCCTTCGCCGGCTCGATGGTGGCGCCGCTCGGCACCTGCTTCGAGACCTTGTTGCCGAGGATCGCGTCGGTGCGCTCGTAGATGTGGTTGTGGCCGTTGATGACCAGGTCCACCCGGAACTTCTCGAACAGCGGCACCCAGGCCTCGCGGACGCCGCCCTCGGAGGCGTGCGCGACGGTGGTGGAGAAGGCGCAGTGGTGGAAGAAGACCACGACGAAGTCGATCGTCTCGTCGTTGCGCAGGTCCTTGAGGGTGCGCTCCAGCCACTTGGTCTGCTTGTTCGCCGAGATGCCCAGGTTGGCCGGGATCTCGTAGGAGACGTCGTTGGCGTCGAGCGAGATGACGCCGACGTTCTTGTAGCGGAAGGTGTAGACGCCGGGGACCTTGCGCGGGTCCGGGCCGTTGTCCGGGAGGAAGAAGCGGGTGTTCTCGCCGCCGTACCCGTTGGGCGAGTACCAGGCCTCGATGTCGTGGTTGCCGTAGGCGACCATCCACGGCACGGTCGCCGCGACCGTCTCGGTCTGGACCAGGAAGTCGTCCCAGGTCCTGGCGTTGTACACGGACTTGTCGGGGTCCGTGCCGGAGCCCGCCGGGTCGGCGTAGCAGATGTCGCCGGCGTGCAGGTGGAAGGACGGCTTCTGGGCCAGGATGACGTGGTCGTTGCCGGCCGCGTGCGAGCTGACGCCCTGGTCGCCGAAGGCGGTGAAGGTGAACGGCTCGTAGACCTTGCCCCAGCGGTGGTCGCGGGAGGGCGCGGTGCGGAAGGTGTGCAGGGTGGAGATCTGCTGCTGCGAGGCCGGGTCGAAGCCCTCGTGGCCGACACCGTAGTAGTAGGTGGTGTCGGGGTGCAGGTCCTCCAGCGCCACGTGCAGGTAGTACTGGTCCACCGGCTGGCTGTTCGGGCTCAGCGCCGGGGTGTGCAGCGTGCGGACCTCGGCCTGGAGCTTGTGGCTGAGCTCCCACGGGGTCTTGCCGAAGCGCAGGAACGGCTTCTTGACCGGCGCCGGGACCTGCCAGGAGATGCGGAACTGGGTGTCGGGCTCGGGCCCGAACTGGAGGTGGCGCCCGATCGGCGCGACCAGCGAACCGTCGACACCGGCCGTCGTGGCACCGGTCAGCAGCTGCGGGCTCGCCGGCGCGGCGAAGGCCGTTCCACTGCCCAGCGCGCCGCCGACGGCGACGGCACCGACGGTCACGGCGCCGGCGCGCAGCATCCGGCGGCGGGAGAAGCGGGCCCGCAGGTACTCGTGCTGCTCGGCCGTGCTCATGCGGTCCGCGAGCTTGGCCGGTACGCCCATGTGAGGGATATCCATGCGCGGGACTCTTCCAGCGGCGCGTTGACCGCACACGGACGCGGGGTGAACGGGCCGCAGCGCGCCGCCCATTCGAACGCCAATGTTCGACCATGATCAGGTAAAGGAGCGCGCCCGCACCGGACCGACCCCGGATCATGGCCCCGGCCGGCGGCGCGGCCTGAGCCACCGTCGGCGCCGCCGCGGACGGGGGCGCTCAGCCGGAGGGCTCGTCCCAGGTGGAGGGGGACCGGTTGCCGGTGCCGTCGCAGGTACGGCAGATCTCGTCCCGGTAGGCGTGCTTGGCGCCGGTCGCGTCCACCCGGTAGCGGACGTACACCCCGGTGCCGTCGCAGAGGAAGCAGTTGCCGCCCCCGCCGCCCACCTCGGTGGTCCCGGTGCCCTGACAGGTCCGGCAGCTGAGACCGGCGGTCCGGCCGGTGCCCGCGCAGATCCGGCAGACCGTCGTCATCGTCGTCCTCCCTGGGCGGAACCGCTGGCAGCCACCGGTCATGGTAGTGGGACCGCCGAGGGCGGCGTCCAGCGGATCCTGCTCGGCCGCCGGATCGGCCAACCCCGCTGCGTCCCAACCGTGATGAGGACGGATCGACTCCACCGTCCGCTACTCCGCCAGGCCCTCGCGGACCCGGCGGGACACCGAGATCAGCTGGAGGTCGAGCAGCCCGGGCGGGTCGGCCAGCCCGGGGCCGCCCGCGTGCACCCAGGCGGCTATCTCGTCGATCATGTCGTCCGCCAGCACGAAGCCCAGCCAGACCGGACGCCCGCCCGCCGCCCGCCCCTCCCCGGAGGGGCCGACCACCACCACGTTGGACTGGGTGCACACGTCCAGGCACTTGACCGCGCGGACCCGGCCCGCCGCACCCACCGCCGCCCGCAGCCGCTCGTACTGCCCGGCGTGGTCCACCCCCGGGTGCTTGGCCTCGGTGCCGCAGCAGCAGCCCCGGCAGACGGTGACGGTCACCGGGGAGGCGGCCGCCTGCTTGCGGTCCCGGTCTCGGCGGCTCATCGGCTCTGGAACTCCTCCTGGTCACGGGGCACGCTGCACGCGCAGCCTACCTGGCATGCCAAGAGGCACTGCCGGGTACCGGGTGCCGGGGTTCGGCGGCGGTCCGTAGGATGCCCCCATGGGACACGCGACCACCGAGAAAGCCGTACCGCGGATGCGCCTGGACGCCTCCAACGCGGCCAAGGTCGCGACCACCCTCCAGGCGCTGGCCACCCCCTCCCGGCTGCTGATCCTCGCCGAACTGCGCGAGGGACCGCGCGCGGCCACCGAACTCGCCGACGCCGTGGGCATGGAGCAGTCGGCCTGCTCCCACCAGCTGCGGCTGCTGCGCAACCTCGGCCTGGTCGTCGGCGAGCGCCGGGGCCGCTCGGTGGTCTACTCCCTGCACGACGACCACGTCGCCGCCCTCCTCGACCAGGCCGTGTACCACGTCGAGCACCTGCGGCTGGGCCTCACCGACGAGCGCTGAGGCCACACCCGCCCCCGTCTCCTACGCGGTGGCCTGAGCCGCCGCGCGGCCGGCGGTGCGGCCGGAGAAGAGGCAGCCGCCGAGGAAGGTGCCCTCCAGGGAGCGGTAGCCGTGGACGCCGCCGCCGCCGAAGCCGGCGGCCTCGCCCGCGGCGTAGACGCCCGGGAGGGGTTCGCCGTCGGGGCGCAGGACGCGCGCGGAGAGGTCGGTCTCCAGGCCGCCGAGCGACTTGCGGGTGAGGATGTTGAGCCGGACGGCGATCAGCGGGGCGGCGCCCGGGTCGAGGATGCGGTGCGGCGGGGCCACCCGGATCAGCTTGTCGCCGAGGTAGCGGCGGGCGCCGTGGACGGCGGTGACCTGGAGGTCCTTGGCGAAGGGGTTGGCGAACTGCCGGTCGCGGGCCTCGACGGCGCGGCGCAGTTCGGCGGGGTCGATCAGCGCCTCGCGGGTCCTGGCGTTCATGCCGCGGGCGAGGTCGGCGAGGTTGCTCGCGACGACGAAGTCGGGCCCGTGCCGCAGGTGGCTTCGGACCGGACCGGGGGTGCCGGGCAGGGCGCGGCCGAGGACGCCGCGCACGGACTTCCCGGTCAGGTCCGGGTTCTGCTCGGAGCCGGAGAGGGTGAACTCCTTCTCGATGATGCGCTGGTTGAGCACGAACCAGGTGTGCCCGTACCCGGTGGACATGATGTGGTCGAGCGTGCCGAGGGTGTCGAAGCCGGGGAAGAGCGGGACGGGCAGCCGGTTGCCGCGCGCGTCCAGCCAGAGCGAGGACGGGCCGGGCAGGATGCGGATGCCGTGCCGGGCCCAGATCGGGTCCCAGTTCTCGATGCCCTCGGTGTAGTGCCACATCCGGTCGCCGTTGATGAGGCTGGCGCCGGCGTCGCCGGCGATGCCGAGCATCAGCCCGTCGACGTGGGCGGGGACGCCGGAGAGCAGTTTGGCGGGCGGGGTGCCCAGCCGGGCCGGCCAGGCCTTGCGGACGAGGTCGTGGTTGCCGCCGATGCCGCCGGAGGTCACGATCACGGCCTGGGCGCGCAGTTCGAACCGTCCGGCGGCCTCGCGCGAGCTGGCCTCGCCACGGGCCGCCGAACTGGGCACCAGCACCTCGCCGGTGACGGTGTCGGTGACGCCCGCGGTGGCGGCCAGGCCGGTGACCCGGTGCCGGAAGCGCAGGTCGACCAGCCCGCGGGCGGCCGCGGAGCGGACCCGGCGGACGAAGGGCTCCAGCAGTCCGGGCCCGGTGCCCCAGGTGATGTGGAAGCGGGGCACCGAGTTGCCAGGGCCGTCGGCGAGGAGGCCACCGCGCTCGGCCCAGCCGACGACGGGGAAGAACCGCACGCCCAGGCCGTGCAGCCAGGAGCGCTTCTCGCCGGCCGCGAAGTCGACGTAGGCCTCGGCCCAGCGGCGCGGCCAGGCGTCCTCGGGCCGGTCGAAGCCGGCGGTGCCGAACCAGTCCTGGCGGGCGAGGGCGTGCGAGTCGCGGATCCGCATCCGGCGCTGCTCGGGCGAGTCGACCAGGAAGAGGCCGCCGAAGGACCAGTGCGCCTGGCCGCCGAGCGAGGCCGCGGGCTCCTGGTCGAGCAGGATCACCTTCCGTCCGGCGTCGGCGAGTTCGGCGGTGGCGGCGAGTCCGGCGAGTCCTGCTCCGATGACGATGACGTCGGCGTCCAGGGCCATGCGCAGTCCTCCGTCGCGGCGGGCGGGACGGCGCGCGCGGGGTGGGCGCCGTCGCTGTGCGCCCGATACTGCGGCCTGCGGTGACGTCCGGTCAACCGGCCGGTAACAACCGAGTGCGGCAATTCCGCTCCACACCGTTTCGGAAATGTCTTCGATACATGGTGGAGCGAAATGCGAAATGCGATCTGACGGAATTTCGGAAATTTCCGCGCACGGCATGGACGTCCACGAAACCAACAAGTAACTTACCTGCGAGTAGCCGCGGCCCGGCACGACCCCCACCCGTCGTTTCTCTCCCCCCAGGAGGAACCGTGCTCCGCCCTGCCCGGAAACCCCGATACCTGCGCAGCTCCACCGCGCTCGCCTCCGTCGCCCTGGGCGCCGCCCTCGCGCTCACCTCCACCAGCGCCCAGGCCGCCACCCCGGCGCCCAAGCACCTCGTGGCGCTCGGCGACTCCTACGCCGCCGGCGCGGGCGTGCCCGGCCAGTCGGCGGGCCTGTGCCTGCGCTCCGACCGCAACTACGGCCACCTGGTCGCCACCGCCCTCAAGGCCGGCGCCTACACCGACGTCACCTGCGCCGCCGCCAAGGTCAAGGCCATGACGCAGCCGCAGTACGACGCCTTCATCCGAGTCAACGACCCGCAGCTGGACGCGGTGACCCCCGACACCGACCTGGTCACCCTCGGCATCGGCGGCAACGACCTCGCGGCCAGCGACCTCGGCCTCGGCGAACTCGTCGCCACCTGCATCGCCGGCGCGGTCGTCAACCCGCTCGGCACGCCCTGCAAGGACGTCTACCACCACGGCTACTGGGACTGGAGCAGCTGGTCCTGGCAGTACGGCAACGACGACCTGGCCGAGCGGATCACCAGCAGCATCGCGCCGCAGGTCGCCGACACGCTGCGGCGCATCCACGCCAAGGCGCCGCGGGCCCGGGTGCTGCTGGTCGGCTACCCGTCCGTACTGCCCGCCGACGGCCGCTCGTGCATCCTGCGCCAGCCCGTGACCCCGGGCGACGTCGAGTACATGCACGGCGTGCTCGACAAGCTGAACGCCGCACTCAAGAGCACCGCGGCGGCCGGCGGCGCGACGTACGTCGACACCGCCACGCCCACCGCCGGGCACGACGTGTGCTCGGACGACCGCTGGATCGAGGGCGCGCTGCCCGGCTCGCCCGCCGTGCCGTTCCACCCGAACGCCACCGGCGAGAAGGTGATGGCGGACGCGGTGCTCGCCGCGCTGCGGTAGGGCGTGTCTGACAATCCCTAGTACTGCAACGGTGCTTACCGTGACGGTTGTCGGGTTAGCTCGTTGAGCTGTTCATGGATGGGGACATATCCGAGGTCGATGCTCGTCGC
>NZ_JBHXTQ010000124.1:0-17868 GCF_042677305.1 Kitasatospora sp. NPDC127121
GGGCCGGCTGACGCCCCGTTCGCGTGGTCCCGGCGGTGTCGCTGCCGGGGCCACGCGCCGTGTTGGCAGAGTGTTGGCGCAGGTGGATGGGCCTGAGTCGGCCACTGTCCCGGAGCGGGGGAGCGGGGCCCGTGCCGGTCGGTGTGTCGGCCGTGCCGGTCCGTGCCGCCGTGTCGACGGGCCGCGCCGGTCGTTGGGCAGGGCATGACCTACGTATCCGAGGAATCCGCGAAGAGGATCCGAGACGACCAGTACACCCACACCGCCGGCGTCCGGGAACTGGCCGCGGCCTACCTGGAGCTGATGGAGGAAGCAGGGCGGGTCGCCGCGCTCGGTGAAGAGTGGATGGGCAGCCCGGCGACCGAGGCGTACGGGCGCCGGCTGTTCGACGTGATCAACGACGAGGACGACGTCATCCGCACCGCGTCGGACGACGTCGACGACGACCAGGACGTCGCCGGTGAAGACGACGGCGGCCAGCGACCCGGCCTCGTCCTGGTCTGACCGGTCCGCCGGATCGGCGGGTAATCTCGCAAGATTGCCCGCCACCGCCCGGCCCTCGCGTTTTCGCCGGCGCCCGGCCATCGTCCTTGACCTCACGGGTCGGGGCCTGCGGGCTCCCCCGGTGGACGGCTCGCGGTGGTGGCCGCGCCCGGCCGGGGTCGAGCGACTCGGCCGCCGCCAGGCGGTCGACCCGGGCGGGAAGTTCTGGCGGTTCTGCGCCCCCCGGGCGCGGGGCCGGCGGAAGTTGTCGCCCGGGCTTGGTCGGGAGCGCCCCGGTTGGGGGTGGCAGGGTTCGGAGGCGTCTGCCGGGGGAGCCCGCAGTGCTCTGGCCCGCACCACCCACCCGGCGGTCAGGTCCAAGATCACGCAGGCACCCCCTCCCTCGGGCGGATGGCCCGCCGGAGGCGCCGTGACGGGTACCGGCGCGCCCTCGGTCAGCGGGGCAGCAGGCTGTAGAGGCCCCACCCGATGAGGACGAGCACGATCATCAGGGCGAGGAAGGGGCCGCCCTGGCTGGGCGGTTGGCCGGGCTTCTCGTGGTGGGGCCGGTAGGCGGGGGAGGGGAGTGGGGGCCCGCCGCCGTAGCCGAGTTCCTCGTCGGTGAGGGGGCGGACTTCGTCGCCTTCGGGGGTTCGGCCGTGGTGGACGGCCGCGATGTGCTCGCGCTGCGCGACGTAGGCCTCGCCCACGTGGCTGTGCTCGGTGACGGTGCGACAGGCGCCGCACAGGTAGCGCCAGCTCATCGTCTGGTCCTCTCGGTAGTGATCGTTCCGAGGGTGGCAGACCGGGCCGGGGCGCGGGGCCGGATCGGGGCAGGATCACCTCTGACGGGCATGACCGAGCCCCCGCCAGCGGGTGCTGACGGGGGCTCCGGTAGGGCGCGTGGGGGTGGGGTCAGACCTCGTCCTCGGCGAGTCCGTGGCGGCGCTCCCACTCACGCCAGCAGCTGCGGACGAGGCCCTGGGTGACGGGGTCGGGGTCGTCCTTGTGCCGCTCGATCGCGGCGCACAGCTCCTCCATGGTGAAGTCCGGGATGACCTTGTCGGGCCAGCGCTGCTCGGTCATGGCGGTGCCTCTCGTGTCGGTGGATCAGGCGGCGTGGACGACGATCGTCCGGTTCGGTTCGGTGGGGTGGGGCACGGTGATGAACCCCTCTTGGGCGGGGGCTTCGATGGTGTTGTTGGCGTTGGCGTTGGCACTCTGACCTGCGCCAACGTTGGCAACAACGCCGGGGAGCGGGGCGCTCTCGGAAGGGGAGGGGAGCGGGGGCACGTCCTCGTGGTGGACGCCGGGGCCGTTGCCGTCCGGGGTGCGGACCCCGTCGCGGACCCGGATACCGGCCTCGGAAAGGAGGGTCCGGACGGCCTTGGTGGAGGGCTCCCAGGAGGGGTGGGAGGCGGCCAGATCGATGGCCAGCCGGGTGAGGAGAACGGACGTGCCACCGGCCGCGAGAGAGGCTGTCAGAAGGTGGGTCTCGGCGGGGGTCGGGACGGTGGTCTCGGGCTCCTCCTCCTGGTCCTCGTCGGCGTCGTCCGCCGGGGCGTCGGCGACCTTCTCGGTGAGGGCCTTAGGGGTCTTCTCCGGGGCGGTGGTGTTGCCCAGGATCAGGGCGACGATCACCCACAGGGTGAGGCCGCTGGTGACGACGACTCCGGCGTAGTGGCGGACGGCGGGGATGCCGGCCAGCACCACCGCGGCGACGACCGCGCACCCGGTGGCGACCAGGACGGGGTGGGTCGGCCGCTCGCGCTTGAGCGCGTCGAGTGCCGCGTCGCGCTTCTCCGGGTCCTCGATCTGCTGGGCCGTGCTGTGTCGCTTCTTCCACGCAGCGAGGGTCTCGGCGTGCTCGGCCTTGGCGTCGGCGTGCCGGGCCCGGACCGGGGCCAGCATGCGGCGGTTGCCCCGGCGGAGCGCGGTGAGGGAGAGGCCGCCGAAGTAGGGGTGGACCGGCCGTCGGGTGGCGAGGTCGGCGAGTGCGGCCGCGCGCTCTTCGGGGTCCTCGATCTGCTGCGCCTTGGTACGGCACTCGCGCCACGCCGCAAGGGCCTCGGCGTGCACGGCGAGCGACTCTGCGAGGTGGTTGTCCATCAGGCACCGATCCCGTGGAGCAGGGAACCCAGGACGGTCACCGGCACGGCCAGCAGCCCCCCGGCGGTCGACAGCGCGCCGGGCAGCGCCACCCCGATGATCAGGTCCTTGGCCATGCCCGGCTTGGTGCCGAACCCGATCAGGATCAGGATCAGCGCGACGGCGCCGGCGCCGACCGGGCCGACGGTGCCGGACTGCGAGTTGATCGAGTCGCTGATGCTGGTGGACACGGTGCCGATCTGCGAGAGGGCCGTCCCGGCGCTGGCGGCGAGCAGGCCGAGGGCCGCGCCCCAGTAGATGACGTGGTGGTCCTTGACCGGCTGGAGCTTGCCGCCGCCCTTCTTGTGGATGAACAGCGCGACGATGATGAGCAGGATCATGCCGCCGGACCCGATGGCTCCGAACATGGTGGTGACTCCTCTGTCAGTAGATGTGGAGCTGGTGGCCGGTGGCGGCCAGGAGGGGGGCGAGGCCGCAGGCGACGGCCAGGCCGGAGGCGACCGGGATGCGCACGAGGACCAGGAGGACGAGCGGCCGGGCGCCGCGGACCTCGCTCACGCGCAGTCGTCCCCGGTCCCGCAGGTGGGTGTCGAGCCCCCAGCCGAAGAGCGCCAGCAGCGCGCCGACCATGGGGCCGCCCGGGGTGGTGATCTGGACGAGGCCGGTCGCGTAGCCGCCCACCGCCGAGATCGCGGTGAGCACGCACCAGCGCCGGAACCGGAGGACCCGGTCGGAAGGGCTGGCGGTGCGGGCGGCGCGGCGGCGCTGGCGCCGGGCCTTGGTGGCGGCCTCGCGCTTGTCGGCGAGTCGCTGCTGACGGTGCCGCTTGGTGCGCTGCTCCGGGGTCTCCCCGGCTGCGGCCAGCTCGGCGTCCTCCCGGGCGCGGCGCCGCTGCTTGTCGAGCTCGCGCTCGGTCTCCAGGCGGGCGGCCCGCTCCTCGGGGGCCTCGTTGATCCGGGACGCGAGCAGGTCGACCATGCCGACGAGGTCGTCGCGGCGGTGGCCAGTGGTGAGGACGTCCTCGACGCGGTGGCGCTCGGCGCGCTGGGCGTCGCTCTCCCCCGCCGCGGCGAAGAGGGCGTCACGCTCGGCGCGCTCGGCGGCGATCCGGGCCTCGTACGCGACCTGCTCGCGGGCCGACCGCTGAGCCTCGGTCTCGGTCATGAGCTGGGTGACCTGCTGGCCGATCTGCGCGGCCATGGCGGGGACCTGCTCGGCCAGGATCCGGCCGACCGGCGCCCAGAACGCGGCGGCGGTCTCCTCCATCGAGGCCGGGGTGGCCGGGCCGCCGGCGCTGACCGGGACCGGGGTGTGAACGGGAGGCTCCGGGTGGACCGGGGCCGGGATGCGCGGGCCGTCCTTGCGCCACCACTCGGCCACCGGCTCCGGGTCGGAGCCCGGCATGCCGACGGTGGGCGGCTGGGGCGGGGGTGGGGGGACGGTCACCGGAACCACCCCCGGCGGGCCAGCTCACGCAGGCCCCACAGGCCGAGCCCGGCGTCAACCAGGATCAGCAGCAGCACGATGTAGATCACGTCTGCCTCCGACGGCAGGTAGGGGGCCCGGCCGGAGCCGGGCCCGGGACGGCGGGTCAGGAGGAGCGGCCGAGCTGGTCGTTGCTGTGGTCGGTGCGCGGGGCGTAGACCACGCGGCCGTTGGCCCTGGCCTCGTCGTAGTCGGCGCCGGTCCAGGTGCGGCCGGTGGTGGAGTCGATGTGGTCGGGGGTGTCGGTGCGGCTGGTGGGCTTCGACTCGGAGCGGCGGAACATCAGAGGTCACCGCCGTCCGGCTCGATCTCGCCGGTGATGAGGACCGAGTCGCCGTCGATCTCGCAGAGCGCGGTGAACCGGGCCAGGCCGCGCAGGCCATCGGTGACCTGGACCCGGCCGCACCACTTCTCGCGGATCAGCGTCTGGAACTCCGTCACGGTGATCGGCTCGACCACCCGGTAGCCCACGCCCTCGGGGGTGACGGTGCCGAGCACCGCCAGCGTCTTCGTGGTGGCGTTCACCGGGGGCCGCCCTTCGTGCCGTCGACCAGCACGCCGATCAGGCGGGCGGCGCTGGCGGTGGCGCGGACGATGTCCTCGGGGGTGATCGGCGGCACCTTCGGGGGCGGTGCGATCCTGTTCATGCGCGTTCCCACCTTCCTGGGATCTGCGCGGGAGCCGCCCAGGGTCAGAGCTGGGCGGCTCTTCGCTTTTACAGGTGCCTCGCTGCGGCACAGCGAGAGCGGAGCCATGCAAATCCGGAAAGACCGAGGTCAGAGTCTCGGAAGCGGTGAATCGCTTCGGTGTCTCTCCGGAGTCGCAGGATCACTCTGCACGAGCACCTGACTACCTGTCAACACACCTGTCAGGCATGGACAACCTGATAAGCCAGGTGGTTACATGGCAAGCGGCTAGCTAAGGTGGTGACCACCCGTCACCATGAGGAGGAAACGACGTGCCCGAGATCGAACGCCCGGCCCCCGCCTACCAGCAGGTGGTCACTCACCTGCGGGAACAGATCGACAGTGGCGCCCTGGCCCCGGGCGACCCGCTCCCGTCCGCCACCGAGCTGGCCCGCGACTGGGGCGTCAGCCGGCCGACTGCACAACGCGCCATCAACACGCTGGCCGCCGAGAAGCTGATCGAGACCCGACCCGGCCAGGTCGCCCGGGTGAAGGGCAGCCCCAAGCCCCTGCACCGCAGTGGCATGGACCGGGCGGTGTCCACCCGCAAGACGGGCAAGATCTACGGCGACACCGGCGAGTACGCCCGGATCGTCGCCGCTGAGCTGACGGAGGCTCCGGCCGACGTCGCCGAAGTGCTCGGGATCGAGCCCGGGGCGCAGGCCATCCGCCGTCTGCGCATCACGTACTCCCGCGACCACAAGCCCTTGTCGGCGAGCACCAGCTGGTACGACGGTGCCCTCGCCGAGCAGGCCCCGTTGCTGCTCGTTCCTGAGCGGATCGTCAAGGGCAGCTGGGGCTACCTGGAGGAGGTGACCGGCCAGCGCGCGGTGGTCGGCCGGGACGCTATCGACGTCCGTCTGGCCACTGAGGCCGATGCGCTCGCGCTCGGTCTCTCGCTCCCGGCGGCCGTGAAGGAAGCGAGCACCATCCTGCGGACCGGTGACCAGGTCGTCATCGAGTACGGCGTGTCCGTGTCGGGGCCGGGGCGCGTGTCGGTCTACGACTACGAGCTCTGACCCGCCCCATATAGAAAGGCCGCTCCGGAGTGCTGTCCGGAGCGGCCCAACCAACCAGTGATCCACGGAGGTACCCGTGTTCCACAAGACTGAGTATGCCCCGGAGGTTCGGCACATCGTGCCGGACCCCCTGACCAGCACCAACGCCCGAACCGGCACGGCCGACACGGCCGTGCCGGACACCCGGCGCACCGTCGGTGGAGGGGCCGCCGCGCTCCTCGCGCTGATCTTCATCGCGATGGCCGCCGTCGGCGTCGCCGGCGGCTGGGCGACCTACCACAACATGACGAAGGCGCTCGGGGACGGCTACATGGCCGTCGGCCTGGTCGCGTCGGGCGAGGGCGTCGTCGGCCTCCTGGGCCTGACCCTGGTCGCCCTGACCATGATCTCCAGGCCCTACCCGTGGCCGTTCCGCGTGGGCCTGTGGCTCATGCCGGTGCTCGGGTCGGCGGTCGGCATCTACCTTGCCAAGGACGGTGCCCACCGCGTCGTCTACGCCGTGACCCCGCTGGCCATGACCGCCGCCGCCGAGCTGGCCGGGTACGTCGCCCGCTCGATCGTCGTCCACCGCACCGGCCACGATGCCGAGGCCGACCGCCGCACCGGTGAGCTCCTGCGCCGAATCGAGTTCCACACGGCCCGCGCCGAGCACCACCCGGACGAGTCCACCCGCAAGGAGTCGACGGCGGAGGCCTGGAAGCTCGCCGAGCGCCTCAGCCGCGGCGACTCCCGCCTCACCACCACCGCGCTGACCGAGGGCTACGCCGATCGCACCACCGCCTCCGCGCTCCGCGCCCTCGACGGGCTCTACGGTCGGACCACCGCCCCGGCCGGGCCGCAGCCGGTCTTCGCCGCGCCGCCGGCCGCGCCCGCGATCCTCGCCCCGGCGCCGACCCCGGCCCGAACCGAGGCGCTGGCGCCCGTCGACCAGGTCGTCCCGGAGCCGAGGCCCGTGCCGGGGCCCGTTCGGGAGGAGATCCCTGGTCAGCTGCCCTTCGACACGGTCGACACGGGGACCGGCACGGGCGCCGACACGGCCGACACGGACGAGCAGGCCCCCCAGCCGCAGCCTGTCCCGCAGCCCGGTGTGCAGCTCGCCGACATCGAGCTCGACATGGTCGTGCTCATGATCCGGGCGGAGACCAACCCGCCCCGCAGCTACCGCGAGATGGAGAGTCGCTTCCGCGAGCTCGGCTATGTCGGCGGCGGCGAGCGGCTCCGCGCCGCCTGGAAGCGCGTCACCGAGGCCGACGCGCCCATCACCCTGGAGGGCTGACCATGAAGCGCAGTGACGTCGTCCGCCAGCACCTGGAGGACGCGGCCGCGTACGAGCGGGCCGCCGAGACCGCCACCGGCCCCGCCCGCGAGGAACTCCTCGCCTCGGCGCGCGACCACCAGGCGCTCGCCGACGCGGCCCGGGTCGGCGAGTACCACGTCGACCTGGAGGACTGAACCACCCGCCGCCGGGCGCCCGCCGAAAGGCCGGCGCCCGGCCCAGGCGATCGGCCCCACTTCCCGACCAGAGGAGAAGCCCGACCATGACTGACCCGACCACCGCCTACAACCCGGCCTACACCGACGCCAAGGGCCGCACCACCGCCGACCGGATCAACGCCATCCAGCGCGGGGGAGGCCCGCTCACTCCCCAGCAGCGGGCCGACGCCATGCACCTCCTGGAGAGCGTGCTGCTCTCCATCGGCCTGCACGGCTTCACCATCGATGACTCCGACTGGGTCACCGACCTGCCCGGGGCCTGCGTGGACCTGGTGCTCCACAAGGCCCACCGCGAAGGCACCCGGTGACCACCCACCAGGGCGGCACGGTCCCCGGCACGCCCGGCACACCACCCGGCACGGCCCCCTGACAGCACGAAGGGCCGGTCCGCCACGGCGGACCGGCCCTGATCGTCTCCCAGATCACATCCCGCGCTTTCGCGCCGGACGCCACATTCAGCGCAGAACTAGGGCATGATCGGTCGTCAAAGGCCTGAAACGCGAAAGGCCGGGGCTCCTACACCCCGACCTCTCTAGTGGATCAGGTCCCTTAAAAGTTCGCTTCCCGGCGTCTTCACCAGAAACCTGATCCCTTGGACCCGATGGTAACGGGTGCCTCCGGCATCCGCGCAACAACACAACAGAATCCGCAGGCCACCGGCCCGAATGCCGCTCCCGCTTCGACGGTCGAGCGCCCGGCCGCCGGTGGCCATTCGCACGCCTGGACGCCGACCGCGTGTCTGACCGAGCGCCGCCGCACCCCGAAGGGCGGGCGCCCCCGCTCCAAGGCCAGTCGGCGCGCCGCCCACCCCGGCACCCTCGCCGCCGCCCGCGAGTGGATCGAGCAGTGGGAGGCCAACGCCCCCAAGATCGACGCCCCCGCCGACCCGGCCGAGGCCCACGCGGCCTTCAAGGCCCGCCTGCGCGCCGTCCGGGCGGGCACCGCCACCGGACCGGTCCTGACCGCTGGCGAGGCGTCAGCGGCCCTCTCTGCCGCCTGTGACGGCAGTGCAGAAACCACCCCCGACGGGCCGTCTAGGAACACAGAGAGCAGAGTTGCCGCTGACGCACCGGAAACCCGCGCTGACCTGGCGAAATGGGAGCGCCGGTTTGAGTTGCGCGGCGACCGCAAGCAGGCCCGGATGCGGCAGCTGGACGACGCACGGGACATCACCACCCTGCCCTCCCTGCCGAAGTGCGGGGTGAAGCCGATCGCCGGGGCCGTCGAGATCACCTACACCCCGGACGGCGAGGGCGGGTTCGCCGGCTTCTTCCGCTGCGGGTCGGTCTGGTCTTGCCCGGAGTGTGCGCCGATCGTCCGCGCCCAGCGCGCCGCCGACGTCGAGCGGTACGCCGCGGCCTGGTTCGAGGCTGGCCACGGCATCGCGATGGCCACCTTCACCACCCGGCACTGGAACGGGGCCAAGCTCGACATCCAGATGGAACGGACCACCCTGGCCTGGAAGAAACTCCAGCAAAGCCGCTGGTGGAAGGGCCCAAACGGCTTCCGCGCCCGCCACGGCGTCGTTGGCTTCGCCCGCGCGATCGAGATGACGCACAACTGGGCGAACTCCTGGCACACCCACATCCACGCCGTCCTGTGGACCGAGGAGCCGGTCTCCGAGGAGCAGGCCCGGCACATGGAGGCCGAGCTGTACGAGCAGTGGGCCAAGCTCGCCAAGAAGGTCAAGCTCGGCGTCCCCAGCCGCAAGCACGGCGTCAAGGTCGACCCCGCCAGGCGCACCAAGAAGGGCTTCGGCGACCTTGCAAAGTACCTGGTCAAGGTGCAGGACAAGGACCTGACGCCCAAGGAGATCGCCAAGGGCAAGTCCGTCGAGAAGTCGCTCGGCAACGAGCTGCTGCGCGGCGACATGAAGGCTGCCCAGCGTCAGGGCCGCACGCCCTTCGAGATCCTCCGCCGGGCCCTGGAGGAGTCCGCGCCGGTACGCCGGGAGATCCGCAAGGCTGACCGCACTCTCGCCCGCGCCCACGGGGCCGCCGACCGCGAGGCCATCGCCGCCGACAACGGCGAAGCCGGCCCCGCGCTGCTCGCCCGCATCGAGGCCGCCGAACAGCGCCTCGCCGACCTGAAAAGCCGTCTGACCAGCGAATACGCTGAGGTCAAATGCTGGCAGGAGTACGAACGGGCCACCAAGGGCCACCGCATGCTCACCTGGGGCGGGGAGATCAAGGCCCGCCTCGCCGAACTCACGAGCGTCAACGAGAAGGACGACCAGGAGATCGTCACATCGGAGGACACCGCCCCCGAGAAGAAGACGATGTACCAGGTCAGGAACGAGCCGATCGCCGCAGCGATCCGCGCCGTCCCCGGCCGCCGAGGCCGACTCAAGGCCGCCGTGAAGGTCGGCTGGGACGAGAACGACGGCGGCCTGCCCGGCGCCCAGGCCGCCGTCACCGAGCTGCTGACCGGCTGGGGCCTCACCTTCGGCGTCGACTTCTGGCTGCCCCACACCGTCGACGGCGCACCCATGCCCGTCGCACCCCGCTCGCCCAAGCGCCGCGCGTCCACCGCGACCATCACCGAACTCGACGCCGCCCAACACACGCTCGGCGTCGCCCCGCGCGACTGGGTCCTGCCCGAACGCGCCGCACGCCGCGCCGCCGGACTTCCCGTCCGTGACCAGATCACCCTCACCCCCAGGAAGGACGCCACCGCATGACCCGCCGACCCCTCGGCCCAGGCTTCGACCGCGACCACCAGGACGCCGCCGACACCGAGCCGCACCGCCCCGGCCTCACCGCTGCTGAACTCGCCGCCCTCGCCGCACCGGCACACCCCGTGCCGCCCGTGCCGGTCGACCCGGCACGCCCCGCGCGGACCGGCCGCCGACCGCTCAGCGTCCGCCCGGTGCCGGCCGACGACGCCGACCAGACAGCTGGCTGACCCTAGGCGCTGCTGCTCGCCGGGGCAGCGCCGGATGAGCGGGCAATCTCGCAAGATTGACCGCCCCTCTGCCATGATTGCCAGCATGGGACCGACGGTGCAGTACACGGTGGCGGTGCGGGAGGAGCGGCTCCAACTCCTCGACCTGGTGGCCGACATGGCGGCGGGTGAGGAACGGGCTTGGCTCGCCGAGCAGCGCGAGGGCCACATCGGGCTGCGCGCCGGTGAGCTCGCGCGGGCCCGGCGCGCGACCCGGGAGGCCCTGGCCGAGCAGCGGGAGGCCGGTCACCTCGCCGGCAGCAAGGACTGGCTCCTGGTACCCGGGGTCCGGGCCGAGCTCGCCGCCCGGGGCTGGGACCATGACTGGCCGCCGATTCCGCGGGGGGCCCTGGCCGCCGGCCGCCGCTGGGGAACGGACCCGTCCCGCTACGAGGCCCAGCACGACGAGGGCGAGACCAAGTTCCTCGGCAGGCTCGGCCTCCGGCTCCCGCACGAGGTCGGCGAGCAACTGCGGCGCGGCTGCTACTGGCACAACGCTGAGATCGAGAAGCAGCTCCAGGAGTGGGCCGACCTGTGGGGCGACGGCCCCGAGGCGATCATGAAGGAGTCCACCCGCCAGCACGGCGGGGTGACCATGCTCGCCGCGATGGGCGCCGCCCTCGCCCCCCGGCCGGACGCCGACGCGATCGCCCAGCGGGCCGAGCTCCGAGCCCAGGTCGTCACCGCCGGCGACATCGTGCGCGCCGCCCTCGACCGCGCTCTGGCCGAAGCCCCCAAGCGCGCCCGCCGCGAGCACACCCGGCTGCGCGGTGCCGCCGCCCGAGCCGAGCGCGAGGCCACCTACGCCGACCGACGGGCCGAGGAAGCCCGGACCGAACAGCAGAAAGCCGAAGCCGCCGACCGGGCCGAGGAAGCGGCCGAGGCCGAGAAGAGGGCCACGTGGTGGGTGAGCACCGCCAAGCAACGCCGCTTCGACGCCGAACGCCTCACTGCTCAGGCCGACCACGTACGTGACCTGATCAGCGAGTTGAAGGCCCCTCGCACCTGACTCGTCCCCGGTCTCCCCGAACTCGGGGGCCGGGCTTAGGCGACCAATCTTGCAAGATTACCCGCCTAAGCCCGGCCCCCGAGTTCGAGACCGGCACGGCAGTGTGCCGCCGTGCCGGTCGGACCGGCACGGCCCGTGTCGGTGCTGGTCAGCGGCCGATGCTCGGGCCAGACCGGCCCTGAGTGGGCGGCTCGTACCGGTACGAGTACTGCTCGTGCTGGCGCTGCCGTTCGGCGGCCGCGGCCTGCTCGGCGGCCCGCCGGGCGTTGGCCTCGCGAATCGCGGTGGTGCGCTCGACGGCCTCGGTGGTGCGGCGTCCGGCGGGCAGCCGCTCGCGGATCCCCGCCTCCTCGCGCAGGCCGGCCCCACGCTGGTCCAGCTCCTCCGCGCTGCGCCGCTGGACTCCGGCCTGGGTCACCAGCCGCTGGTGCTCGCGCAGGTCGCGCTGGTCCAGGCGCTCGGCCATCTCCGGCAGCGCGGCCCGCTGTTGGGCGATGCGCCGCTCGACATCCCCGTACATGCCGCCGTCCGCCGAGTCGACCTCGGCCCGTGCCCGGCGCCGCAGCTCCTCGCTCTGGCCGCGTAGGTCGAGGGCCTCCTGCCGCAGGGTCTGGATCTGGGTGACACGCTGGTCGGCCCGCTCGCGCAGCGCGTCGGCGGCCTCCAACATGCCTCCGCGCTGCATGAAGACCGCGCTGCGCCGCAGGGCGGCGCGCTCGCGGATCCGGCGCTCGGCCAGCAGCTCCTCCCGGTTCGTGGCGTACAGCTCGCCGATCCGGGAGTCAATGTCGGCGGCGGCCTTGACGGCGGCGTCGGCCTGGCCGAGCAGCTGCTCGGCGGCGTCGAGGTGGCCGCTGGTCTTCGCGACGCGCAGGCGACCGGGGGACTGGTCGGTGCCCAGGACGGCGGCGAGGCGCTCGGCCTGGACGTCGAGCCCGTACGCGGTGGCGCGGGCCTGCGAGGCCTCGGCCTCGGCCTTCTCGGCGCGCGGCAGCAGGGAGTTCGTGGCCACCCTGCCGTACGGGCGTTCGCGCCAACCGGGGATCTGCTGAGCCTGCCGGACCTCTTCGAGACGGGCGTCCAGCTCGGCCAGTGCCCGGCGGATCTCCTCCGAAGTCGGCTGTCGGCCGGGCGTCTCGGCGGGCTGCTCGACCGGCTCCGGCGCCACTACGCGGCCGGTGCGGAAGCCGTCCGGCTGCTCGACCACCGGCGGCTCCTGACGCTGTGCCGGGACCTCGCCGGAGGCGTGCCGGTGCTGGTCAGGGACCGGCACGGCCACCGGCACGCCCCGCTCGGCGGCGGCGAGCTCGTCCACGACCATGACGTCCTCGCGGCCGCCCTCCAGCTGCCGGCCGTACGCCGCGACGGCGCGGTCCAGGCGCTCGGCTTCGGTCCGGGGCTGGCCCAGCGTGATCCGGGTGACGTCGTCCTCCAGCTCGGCGAGCGGCAGGACGAGGTGGGTCTCCTGGCGGGCGCGGGAGAGCGCGGGGTAGAGGCTGTGGGCGTCGGCGCCCCGCCCGGAGGCGATCGTCACCGTGCTGGTCAGACCCTGTGCGGAGCCGATCGTCATCGCGTACCCGTGGGTGAGCCGGCCCTCGGCGACGTCGCGCGGGCTCATCCATGCCCGGTCGGTGCGGTGGCCGCTGGCGCTGTCGGGGCGGCGCCACTCGACCAGCACCCCGCGCCGCGCGTCGACGTCGAGGGCGATGCCCCGGAAGCCGTTCAGCACGTCCGGCTCGGTCCCGCCGCGGCGGGACCGGTAGTCGTTCTGGCGCACGTGGACGAGGTCGCCCGGGGCGAACTCGACGCGGCCGCCGTCCTCCGGGGCGCGGAACAGCTGGCCGCCGGTCAGTTCACCGGCGGCCACGCGCAGCGCGCGGGCCCCGGCGTTGAGCTGCGCGACGTCGGCCCGTCGGGCGGCCAGCAGCAGCAACTCGTGGACCTGGCCGTGGGGGTCACCGGCCCACCGGCTGCGGGCGCGGTCCCAGGCGGCGAGCATCGCCTCGTGGGCCTGGTCGACGGTGTCGACGGCGTGGACGTGCCCGTGCCCGGCGAGGATCGCCAGCGCGCTGGTGCGCCCGCCGTCGCGCCATGTCTGCAGCGCGGCACGCTCGACCTCGTCGGCCTGGCGCCGGTTCTCAGAGAGCGTCAGCCCGTCGACGATCTGGTGGATCCTGGCGAAGCCGCCGCCGATCCCGACCGCGCGGAGCTGGAGCGGGTCGCCCAACCCGATGACCTTGGTGCCGGTGGTGGAGGCGTGCCGCAGCAGCGCGGCCAGCGCCCGGTCGTCCACCATCGCGCCCTCGTCCACGACCAGGACGCCGACGCCGTCGAGGCCGCGGCCGCCGGAGATGTCCCGGGTCCACGCTGCGATCGTCCTGCTGTCGATCCCGGCCTCGGCCGCCAGATTCGCCGCCGCGACAGCCGCAGTGGACGCGCCGACCACACGAAGGCCGGCGGCCTCCCACCCGGCCCTGGCCGCCTGCATGAGCGTGGTCTTGCCCGCCCCTGCGACGCCGACGACGGCATCGACGGCGTGACCGGCGGTCAGCAGCCGTACGATCACCGCGCGCTGCTCGGCGCTGAACTCGAACGGCCGGTCGCGGGTGGACTTGGCGGCCTCGGCGACCGCCATCGTGAGCCCGGCGGCCTCCGGGGTGAGCTGCGCCAGCCCCCGGCCCAAGCCGGTCGCCGCCGACTCGATGATGGTCGACTCCGCCTCGATGACGGAGGTGTGCGTGTAGCGCTGACGGTGCACCTGGTGGGCGCGGTTCGAGTCGGTCAGCCGCACCGCGTGGCCGTCGACCGCGAGCACCTGGTCCACGAGCTCGGCGAGCTGCTCGACGCTGTCCAGGTACGGCAGCGCCTGCACCACCGCGGCCATGACGTGCGTGTGGCTGACGACCTTCTCCGAGGCGACCAGCCCGTGTTCCAGGTCGTCCCAAATTTGGGAGGCGATCCGCTCGGGTGTCGGCAGTACCGGGCCGTCCGGGCCTCCGGCCGTGGGAGTGGCGCCGTCCGGGCCGGGCAGCGCGCCGCGCACCATCGCGTCGACCGCCGCACCCGCTTCGGCGAGCACGACCAGGCGCTCGTCGTCGTCCAGGCCGGAGAGGTCGCCGGCCATCGTGGCCACCGCGCGCGCCCGCCAACCGGTGCGCTCCGTCTGCTGGTCGGGGTCGAGCTTGCTCTCCGCGGTGCGCCGCGCGGCGGCCTTCTGCTGGTCGCGGGTGGCGCCCTCGCCGACGTCGGCGACGACCTGGTGGTGACGGCGGGAGAACGCGTCGCGCAGCTGCTCGCTGACGCCCGCGAGCTCCCACGCGCCGGTGGTGGCGGAGCGCTCCCAACGGGCCCCGAACCGGGCGGTCAACCGCTGCCTGAGCCGGGCCTCGGCGATCTCGTTCACCAGGTGGCCGTGCCGCAGCAGGTCCTCGGCGCCGGCCGCGATGGTGCGCCACTTCCCGTCCGCGCCCTTGGCCATGTGCGCGATGTTGACGTGGGTGTGGAGGTGCGGGTCACCGACCGCGCCGTCGACCGGCCGCGCGCTCCGGTGCAGCGTCGTCCACCCGAGCAGGCCGGACGTGGCGACCCGCTCGGCCTGCTGCCCGTCACCGTGGTGCCCGGCCATTCCGTACGCCGTCCACGGCTCCAGCGCCTCGGTGACGGCCTCGGAGACGGCGGCGTGCCACTCCTCTTGGATCCCGGCCGCCACGTCGTCAGGGGCCAGCGCCCACGCCGTCGAGATCGACTTGGGGATGTCCAGCACGAGGTCGACGCCGCGCAGGCCGACGTCCACGTGCCGACCCGCCCACGGGCGAGCCTGGGCGACGACGTCGGCGCCGTACAGCGCCTCGACGTCCAGGCCGGCCGCGGCGGCGATCCGCTCGGCGTCGGCCAGCGGGAGCAGGTGCCGCTCGCCCTCCCGGCGCACGCCGCGCCCGGCACGGGCCAGCCGCTCGGCGAGTGGGCCGCCGCCGAGGTACTCGGCCGAGGTGACGCCGTCCGCCTCGGCGAGCGCGGCGACGGCGTCCACCAGGACGTGCGCGGCCACCTTGCCGCGGGGGTCCAGGACGCGCTTGCGCTGGACGAGCTGCGCCCCGGTGCGCGGGTCGCGGCCGTCCATCAGGGCGCGTGCGGCGTCCGGGTCGACCGGTCCGCCGGCGGTCAGCCCGACCTCGCCGAGACCGCTGCCGATCCACCGCAGATCGGTCTCGGAGGCGAGCCGGTACTCGACCTGGGCGTCCCGGTCGACGTCGCACCCGCAGTCGCGGGACAGCCGGTAGTCCACCTGTTCGGGGGCCCGGATCGGCGTCACCCACCCCATGTCCGGTCCACCCCCTCCCCGCCCGCGTCCGCCCCCGGCGGACCATGATCCTGTATCGAAGATACCTGGAGTGCTGTAGGTGTCAGTAGATAGGTGTTGTGGCTTCTGGTGTGTCGGTTGATGTGACTGGTTGGTTTGGTCGTTTTGGTTGGTTTGCCGGTTTTGCTGGTTGTTTTGATGCTGGGTCTGCTGATGGTGCTGATCGGTGGCTGGTGATGGGTGTGGTCGGTCTGGCGGTGCTGGTCGACTGGTCCGGTGTCGGCGTTGAAGGGGTAGGTCGGGCCTGGTTGGCGAGCAATCTAGCAAGATTGCCCGCCAACCGGCACGCTCCGGCACGGGGTCCGGCACACCCCGGCACGGCCGGTCCGGGAAACGCGAACGGCCCCCGGCGGACCGGGGGCCGTTCATGCTGATTGCCCCCGCACGGTACCAGTCTCGGCGTTGCCCGGCGGACGTTCGACGGGCCGGGGCTAGCGTGTCGCCCATGCTGATTGCCCTCGTGAACTACAAACCCGGGTCGGGCAAGACGACGACCGGCGGCTGGCTGGCCAGCGCGATCCACGAACGGCCCGACGACCCGCCGGTAGCCCTGATCGACGCCGACCGGTCCCGGGGGACCGCGGACTGGCACGAGATGGCGCCGTTCCCCTTCGCGGTCCACCACGTCGCCCGGCCGCAGGCCCACATCCTCATCCCCGAGCTGGTGCCGGCCGGGCACGACATCGTGGTCGATTGCCCGCAGGCGGAGGACCACGCGGACATCGTCCTGTCGGTCCTGGAGCTGGCGGACGTCGTGGTCGTGCCGACCAGCACCAGCTCCTTCGAGCTGCCGCGCACGATCGACACGTACCGGTTCCTGGAGGACGCCCGTCGTGATCTCGGCCGCCCGCTGCCGACGGTGGTGTCCCTCAACCGGGCCGACCCGCAGGACCCGAAGTGGAATCAGGAGGTGCGTGACGACCTGATGCGGACGGGCTTCACCGTGCTGGCCACCGAGATCCCCGCCCACCGGAAGTACCACAAGGCTTGGGGCAAGCCGGTCAAGGCCCGGATGACCCACTACGACCGCGTCCTGACCGAGATCAGGAACATGAAGATCGGAGCGACCCCGTGACCGCAGCAGCCCACCGCACCACGCACGGCCTCGGCCGGCGGGACCGCTCGCACGTCTCCCTCGTCCAGGACCTGCCCGACCTCGCGGACGTGGTGGAGGGCACCGGGGACCTGTCGGCGATGGAGCGGGCGAACCTCGCGGCCGCCGAGGCCGCCATCGAGACGTTCCAGGCCGCCGGCTGGGCGGCAGGGCAGGCGCTGGCCGTCGTCGCCAAGGGCTCCTACCACCGGGACACCCACCCCACCTTCGCCGCGTACCTGGCGGACCGGTGGGGAATGACGACCTCCCAGGCGTACCGGCTGATGGAGGGCTACCGCCTCGCCGCGCTGCTCGCCCCGAAGACGGGCGGCAGGGGCGTGACGGGCAGCCACGTCACCCGCCTGCTCCCCGTCGCCAAGGCCGACCAGCGCGGCGAGGAGTCGGCCGTCGCGCTGTTCGCCGGGGCCCAGGCCGCGGTGAAGGAAGTAGGGGAGGGCCGCAAGCTGACCGCCGCGCTACTGGACGCGGCGGTGGAGGAGTTCACCGCCGCCGAGGGCCTCCCCGAGCAGGGCCCGGAACGCGCCGAGGCCGTACGCCGCCTCGCCCACCAGGCCGTGGTGTCCCGAATTCGGGACACCACGGGCGGGAACGGCGACCAGGAGAAGAGCCGGAAGAAGTCGGGCCCGCTGCGCCTGGCCGTGCCGCAGCACCTGACGACCTCCCTGGACGACTGGATGAGCCAGCTGTCGGCGGGCCTCGGGATGACGCTGTCCCGGGACGCGGTGGTCGCCCGGATCCTGGAACTCGCCCTGGAGGAGCCGGACGCCCTGGTGGCGGTGGCCCAGCGCATCGAGGCGGAGTCGGCCGAGCAGATCGGCACGGCCCGGCGGTGGACGTGGACCCCGGCCAAGGAAGCGCGCGGCTACATCCGGATCGCCGAGCAGAAGCCCAAGGGCCACAAGCCGGGGAAGGGGCAGCCGGGGATCGGCTGCTCGGAACCGGGGACGGAGCCGTGCGAGGAGACCCCGGAGTGGCGGGTCACCAACCACCCGGTCGGGAAGACGGCCCAGCCGGCCACCGCGTACTACTGCGAGGAGCACCTCCCCGCGGACTGCAGCCCGCCCGGGCGCTGGGCCGGCTGACGCCCCGTTCGCGTGGTCCCGGCGGTGTCGCTGCCGGGGCCACGCGCCGTGTTGGCAGAGTGTTGGCGCAGGTGGATGGGCCTG
>NZ_JBHXTQ010000125.1:0-17499 GCF_042677305.1 Kitasatospora sp. NPDC127121
GGGCCTCCCCCGCATCCCGCGGGGGAGGCCCTGTGCGTCGGTTCGTCTCCCGACGCCGGCCGTCTCCTGACGTCCGTTCGTCTCCTGGCGTCGGTCGTCTCCTGGCGTCGGCTCGCCGTTGCCCGGAGGGCGGCCGGCGGACGGTCAGGCGGCGGGAGGTCAGGCGGCGGGAGGTCAGGCGGTGGACGGGTTCGGCGGGAAGGGGGGCTGCGGGGCCGGGTGGTACCCGTACGGGGACTGCCCGGCCGGGGGGTGCGGGGCGGCCGGGTTGACCTCGGTCCGGTCCGGATCCGGGCCCGGGGCGGCCGGGCGTGGGAGCGTCAGCTCCGGGGCCGTCGGGTTCGGGCCGCTCGGCGCGGTCGGGTTCGGGTTCGGGCCCGGATCCACCGCGGCCGGACCGCCCGGGGCCGCCGCCCGGCCCGCCGGCCCGGCCTGCGCCGGGAGCGGATCGGGGCTCGGCGGCGCCGGTTCCAGCGCCGTGCGCCCGGCCGAGTCGCTCAGCTTGATCAGCAGCGCCACGATCAGCCAGTTCGCCAGCAGCGACGAGCCGCCCGCCGCCAGGAACGGCAGCGCCTTGCCGGTCAGCGGCACCAGCCCGCTCACCCCGCCGACCACCACGAACACCTGCAGCGCCAGCGCCGTCGACAGCCCCGTCGCCAGCAGCTTGCCGAACGGGTCGGTCAGCCCGACCGCCGTCCGCAGCCCGCGCTGGACCAGCAGCAGGTACACCAGCAGCACCGCCGTCACCCCGGCCAGGCCCAGCTCCTCGCCGATCGTGGTGAAGACGAAGTCGCTGCGCCCGGCGAAGCCGATCAGCCACGGCCGCCCCGAGCCCAGGCCCGTCCCGGTCAGGTGCCCGGTGCCCAGGCTGAACAGCGCCTCGGCGGGCTGGTCGGAGATGATCGCCGGGTCGTGGTGCTCCTTGTAGATGTCGAGCGGGTGCAGCCAGGCCTCGACGCGCCCGTGCACGTGCGGCTCCACGGTGCCGACCACGGCCGCGCCGCCGACCGCCATCAGCAGGCCGAGCACCACCCAGCTGGTGCGCTCGGTCGCCGCGTACAGCATCACGACGAAGACGCCGAAGAAGATCAGCGAGGTGCCGAGGTCGCGCTCGAAGACCAGCACCAGCAGGCTGACCACCCAGATCGCCAGCACCGGGCCGACGTGCCGCCCGCGCGGCAGGGTCATCCCCCAGATCTTCCGGCCGGCCAGCGCGAGCGCGTCCCGGGAGGCCATCAGATAGCCGGCGAAGAAGATCGTGATCGCGACCTTCACGAACTCGTCCGGCTCGAAGGAGAGCCCGAACAGGCGGATCCAGCGCTTGGCGCCGAAGTCCTCCGGCCGGCCCGGGAAGAACGCGGGCGCCGCCAGCAGGATCAGCGCCCCCGTCATCAGCAGGTACACGTACCGCTGGAAGAACCTGTGGTGCTTGATCAGCGCGATCAGCGCGATCGCCACCGCGACCGAGACGAACACCCACATCAGCTGCGAGGGCGCGGCCGGGAGCTTCTGGTAGTCGCCCTTCTTGGCGTGCGCCGCCGCGTAGGAGATGTCCAGCC
The DNA here is from genome assembly GCF_042677305.1 of Kitasatospora sp. NPDC127121. Taxonomy (NCBI): domain Bacteria; kingdom Bacillati; phylum Actinomycetota; class Actinomycetes; order Kitasatosporales; family Streptomycetaceae; genus Kitasatospora; species Kitasatospora sp. NPDC127121. The sequence goes on from NZ_JBHXTQ010000125.1 coordinate 1,560, forward strand.
GGTCCAGCAGCATCAGCCCGAAGCCGGTCAGGAAGACGCCCAGCGGCAGGATCAGCGGATCCGCGTACGGGGCGAACCGCCGCACCGCCAGGTGCGCCGCCCCGGCCAGTCCGCCCAGCGCCAGGCCGTGGACCAGCAGCCCGGGCGGCATCTTGCCGGTCAGTGCCAGATCGGCGTCGATGTGCCCCGCCAGACAGACGGCCACCGCGAGCGCCAGCAGGCCCAGCTCGATGTTGCGGTGGCGCGCCGCCAGCCGGCGGCCCTCGCCGCGTGCAGTGCCTTGCACCCTTGTCGTCCCCTTGTCATCACCCGCGTGGCCGGTATCGCCGACGGTGCATCCTGCCAGACGAACACGGCCCTGCGCCGGTTGCGGTCCGGGGGCCGTCGAGGCCGGAACTTTGCCTGGGCAAAGCTTTTTCCGGGCTCGGTAAAGCTTTGTTCAGGCGCAGGTATAGAGGCGGGCCCCGGGCGCGGCGGGCCCCGGCCGGGAGGCCATCATGGCCGGGGCGCCGCGGTCCGGTCCGCGGCGCCCGACGGACCGCCGGACGGCGCCGGCGGCGGCAGGGCGCGAACGAGGTGGGCGGACGGATGGACGGCGCGGTGCGAGTGCTCGCCTACAGCGGACCGCCGCCCTGGCAGTGGTCCGACCTGGCCACCGCGTGGACGGCCGAACCGCTGGTGCTCACCCTCTCCGTGCTGCTCGGCGGCTGGTACCTGGCCGCGGTGCGCACCGTCCACCGGGCCGGCGGCGAGCGCTGGCAGCCCTCCCGCACCGCCGCCTTCCTGGGCGGGCTGCTGCTGTGGATCTGGTGCACCTGCTCCGGCCTCGGCGTGTACGAGCGGATCCTGTTCACCGACCGGGCCGTCCAGGTCGTGCTGCTGCTGATGCTCGTCCCGCTGCTGCTCGCCCTCGGCGCGCCGGTCTCGCTGCTGGTCGCGGCCGCGCCGCCGGCCCGGCGCGAGCGCATCCTGCGGGCGCTGCGCAGCCGGCCGTCCAAGGTGCTGATGTTCCCGGCCGTCTCCACCGCGCTGCTGATGGCCCCGCCGTGGCTGCTCTACTTCACGCCCTGGTACGAGGAGTCGGTGTCCAGCGCGTTCGGGAACGTGCTGCTGCACCTGGCGCTGGTGCTGCTCGGGCTGGCGTACTTCTGGCCGCGGCTGCAGATCGACCCGGTCGGGCGCGAGTACCCGCACCTGGTCGGGCTGTTCATCACCTTCGCCGAGGTGATCTTCGACGCGGGGCTCGGGCTGGTGCTGATCTACGGCGGCCACCTGGTCGCCGAGCACTACTACGTGGCGCTCGGGCGGCCGTGGGGGCCGAGCCTGGCGCAGGACCAGACCTGGGGCGGCAACATGCTCTGGGTGCTGGGCGACCTGGTCGGGCTGCCGTTCCTGGCCGCGCTGGTGCGGCGGATGGTGGTGCAGGGGCGGGAGGAGATCAAGGCGGTGGACGCCGAACTGGACGCCCGTTTCGAGGAGGCCGCGGCGCAGGCGCAGGCGGCGGGGCTGCCGGCCGAGGAGGAGGCCGGGATGCGGCCCTGGTGGCTGGACGACCCGAACCTCAAGCACCGGTACGGCGGGTAGTCGGCTCCGGTGGGTTCCTGGGCGCGGGCCCGCACTTTTGTAGGTCCAATGTTGGTCCCTTGTGGATCCCTTCACCGCGTTTCCGCAGGTCAAAAACCACTTGGCCCCGCCACCCCCACCAGCTAGCGTTTGTCCCGTCCAGATCGGGGGCCTTCACGGCCGCCCGAGGAGTAGAGAGCAGGAGGTGAACCCCGTGGTCGTTGTCGCCCCGATAGCTGCCTTGGGCAGTACTCGCGTTCACCTCCTCTTCCCGGCCGCCGGCTGACCTTTTCCGCGCCAGCCGCAGCCCGCCGGGATCATCTCCTCCCGAAGGGCCCACTGCGTTGTTCAACGCTGCCTCCACTTCGTCGTTCCCCTCCACCTCCCCCTCTGACGAGCTGCCGCTGTCCGGCTACGGCTGGACGCCCGAGCTCGCCGAACTCTTCACCCCGCTCGCCGAGGCCGGGCTGATCCCGGCCCGGATCGTCCGGGTCGACCGCGGCCAGTGCGACGCCGTGCTCGCCGATCCGGAGACGGGCGAGCCGCGCACCGTCCGGCTCGACACCCGCCCGGTCGGCGACGCCGACATGATCAACTGCCCGTGCACCGGCGACTGGGCTGCCGTGGACCTCCACGCCCAGCCGATGGCCGCCGTCACCGCACTGCTGCCCCGCTCGACCGCGATCATCCGCAAGGTGGCCGGCAAGCGCTCCGACGGCCAGGTGCTCGCCGCCAACGTCGACACCGTCCTGATCGCCGCCTCGCTCGCCGCCGATCCGGACCTCGGCCGGATAGAGCGCTTCCTCGCCCTGGCCTGGGAGTCCGGCGCCGACCCCCTGGTCGTCCTCACCAAGGCCGACCTGGTGGACGACGCCGAGTTCATCCGCGCCGACGTCGAGGCGGTCGCGCCCGGTGTCACCGTGCTCGTGGTCAGCGCCGGGACGGGCGAGGGCATGGATGTGCTGCGCGCCTGCGCGCCCGGCACCACGGCCGTGATCGGCCAGTCCGGCGTCGGCAAGTCCACGCTCACCAACGCGCTCGCCGGCGTCACGGCGATGGCCGTCCAGGAGGCCCGCTCGGTCGACCAGAAGGGCCGCCACACCACGACCACCCGTGAACTGATCCCGCTGCCCGGCGGGGGTGTGCTCATCGACACCCCCGGGCTGCGCGAGGTCGGCCTCTACGGTGGCGAGGGCGTGGACCTGGCCTTCGCCGACATCGCCGGACTGGCCGAGGAGTGCCGCTTCCACGACTGCGGCCACCACACCGAGCCCGGCTGCGCGGTGCAGGCGGCGCTCGCCGACGGCACCCTGCCACAGCGCCGGATGGACAGCTACCTCAAGCTCCAGCGCGAGAACGAGTGGATCGCCTCCCGCTCGGACGCCCGACTGGCCTCGGCCCGGGCGAAGAAGTGGAAGTCGCTCTCCAAGTCGATGCGCGCCGCGGGAGGCTCCGTGAAGCGCTGACCAGGAAAGCCGACAAGGAAATCAGGGGGCCGTGGCCGGCCTCCGCCCGGGCCACCCGGCTCGGCGGAGGCCGGGCGGGCCGGCAGCCGGAAGTGCTTCAGGGCCACTGCGGTGGCGTCGTCCACGGTGAAACCCGGGTCACCGAGGGCGGCGAGCCGCCCTGGCCGGCGGCCAGACCGCGAGCAACGCGCGCGTGCGCCGAGCGCTGCGGCGCGGTGCGGTCTTCCCCCGGGGTGGCCTCGGGGCGGGCTCTCCGGTGCGGGCGTCCCCGCGCGGGTCTCCGGGTGTGGGTCTCTCGGTGTGGGGCCTCCGGCGTGGGCGCCGGTGTGAGCCCCTCGGTGCGGGCTCCCTGCGTGGTCCTCCGGCGTGGTCCTCCGGTTGGGCCCCCAGCATGGGCCCCCAGTGCGGGCCTCCGGTGCGGGCCCTCCGGGCCGGTGCTCGGGATGGGTGGGTGGAGGTGGGCGGAGGGTGGGGTGGGGGAGGGGGGAGGGGGAGGGCCCCCAACGGCCATGTCCGATTCCCGCCAGTCACCCCCCGCCCCAGTGCCGCAGACTGGACAGCGTGATCGACGACGACATCCGGTACCGAGCCGTGGACAGCCGAGACGCCCGCTTCGACGGCGTCTTCTTCACGGCCGTCACCTCCACCGGCATCTACTGCCGACCGAGCTGCCCCGCCGTGACCCCCAAGCGCGTCAACTGCGTCTTCTACCCCAGCGCCGCGGCCGCCCAGGGGGCCGGCTTCCGGGCCTGCCGCCGCTGCCGCCCCGACTCCGTGCCGGGCTCCCCGGAGTGGAACCACCGCGCCGACCTGGTCGGTCGCGCGATGCGCCTGATCGGCGACGGCGTGGTGGACCGCGAGGGCGTCGCGGGCCTGGCCAGCCGCCTCGGCTACAGCTCCCGCCAGCTCCAGCGCCAGCTCATCGCCGAGCTGGGCGCCGGCCCGATCGCGTTGGCCCGCGCCCGCCGCGCCCAGACCGCCCGCCTGCTGCTGCAGACGACCGAACTCCCGGTCACCGACATCGCGTTCGCCGCCGGCTTCGCCTCGGTGCGGCAGTTCAACGACACCGTCCGCGAGGTCTACGACCGCACCCCCAGCGGTCTGCGCGCCGAGGTCGTGGCCGGCCGCCGCGTCGCGACGCCGGCCGGCGGCCTCACCCTGCGCCTGGCCTACCGCGGCGCGCTCGACAGCGACCACCTGATCGACTTCCTCGCCCTGCGTGCCGTCCCCGGCGTGGAGGAGGTCGTCCCCGGTCCGCGCCCCGGCGTCCGCACCTACCGGCGCACCCTGGCGCTCCCGTACGGGCACGGCATCGCCGAGGTCGACGGGCTGGCGCCGGGCGAACCGCGCACCCGCGGCTGGCTCGACTGCCGCCTGCTGCTCGCGGACCTGCGCGACCTCCCGACCGCCGTCCAGCGCCTGCGCGGCCTGTTCGACCTGGACGCCGACCCGGACGCGGTCGACGAGCAGCTCGGCGCCGACCCCGTGCTAGGCCCCCTGGTCCGGGAACGCCCCGGCCTGCGCTCGCCCGGTCACGTGGACCCGCACGAGCTGGCCGTCCGCGCGGTGCTCGGCCAGCAGATCACGGTCGGCGCCGCCCGTACGCTGGCCGGCCGGCTGACCGAGAAGTACGGCGCCGCGCTGCCCGAGCCGAGCGGCGGCCTGCGGCTGCTGTTCCCGACGGCGGCGGTGCTGGCCACCGCCGACCCGGAGGACTTCGCGATGCCCGCCGCCCGCCGCCGCGCGCTCACCGGCCTGTGCGCGGCCCTGGCGGAGGGGTCGGTGCGACTCGACGGCGGGGTGGACCGGGAGGAGTCCGCGGCCAAGCTGCTGGCCCTGCCCGGCATCGGCCCCTGGACCGTCGGCTACCTGAGGATGCGGGCCCTCGCCGACCCCGACGTCTTCCTCCCGGGCGATGTGGGCGTCAAGCACGGCCTCGTCCGGCTCGGCGCCCCCGGCGACCCGAAGAGCGCCGCCCGCGCGGCCGAGGCGTGGGCCCCGTGGCGCTCCTACGCCGTGCACCGGCTGTGGGCCGGGCTCGCGAGCGCCAGCACTGGAACGGAGAAGGCAGAGGCATGAGTACCACCGTCTACACCACCATGGAGAGCCCGTTCGGCCGGCTGCTGCTGTCCGGTGTCCTGCCCGAGGGCGGCGGCGCGGCGGCGCTGGCCACCGTCACCGCGCCCGGGCAGAAGTACGCGCTGCCCGAGCCCGCCGACGACTGGGTCTTCGACCCGGAGGCGCTCGCCGAGCCGGTCGCCCAGCTGACCGCCTACTTTGCGGGCGAGCGCACCTCCTTCGACCTCCCGCTCGCCCCGGTGGGCACCGAGTTCCGCCGGCGGATCTGGGCCGCCCTGGACGAGATCCCGTACGGCGAGACCGTCACCTACGGCCAACTCGCCGATCTGGCGGGGGAGTCGCCGCGCGCGGTGCGGGCGGTCGGCGGCGCGGTGGGCGCCAATCCGCTGCTCATCGTCCGCCCCTGCCACCGCGTCATGGGCGCCAACGGTTCGCTGACCGGCTTCGCGGCGGGCGTGGACTGCAAGCGCCGGCTGCTGGAGCTGGAGAGCGGCACGCTGTTCTGACGCGTCCGCCCGGGCGGCGGCGCGGCTCAGCCCGCCGCCGCCCGCAGGTCCACCCGCCAGTTGTGGCTGCGCATGAACCGCCCGGGCGGGAACTCGAAGTCCGTCTCGCCGACGAGGTTGAACCCGGCCTTCGCGCAGACCGCGTTGGAGGCCGGGTTGTCCACCGAGGGGAAGGCGTGCAGGTGGCGGTGGGCGGCCTCGCGGCGGGCGGCCGCGACGGCGGCGCGGGTGGCGGCGACGGCGATGCCCCGCCCCTGGTGGCCGGGCAGAACGTTCCACCCCATCTCGTGGACGGTCTCGCCCTCCCAGGTGCGGGTGCCGTAGCCGACGGTTCCGACAGCCTCGCCCTCGGGGAGCAGCACGATCCGGTACATGCAGCCCAGGCCGGACGGGACGAAGTCCAGGTAGCGCCGGTGCCGGACGAGGAGTTGCTCCTCGGTCTCCGGGCCGCCGACGTGCTTCTTCATCTCCGGGGTGTTGACCCGGCGCAGCAGTGCGAGGTCGGCGTCCGTCCAGGGCTCGATCAGTACCTGTGCTGTGTTCATGCCGGGGACGGTAGCGGTCCGTACGGGTCGGCGACCAGCGGTTTTGCAGGCGTCCGGGGGTGCTGACCGGGGTTCGGCCCCGGGTTGGGTCAGGGGCCAGGCCCGGCCGGGGTTCAGGCCTGGTCGGGGCCCTGGCCGGCCTCGGCGAGGGCGCGGGCGAGCTGTTCGAGGGCGGGCAGGGCGTGGACGACGGCGTCGCGGTCGGTGGGGTCGAGGGTGTCGAGGGCGGTGGCGATGCGGCGCTCGTGGGCGCGCTGCCAGTCGTCGAGCTGGCGCCGGCCGGCCGGGGTGAGGGCGATGCGGGCGGTGCGGCGGTCGCCGGGGTCGGCCTGGCGGTCGACGAATCCGGCGTCGAGGAGCTTGCCGATCAGTCCGCTGACGGTGTTGGGGGCGAGCCGCTGCCGGGCGGCGAGTTCGCCGACCCGCAGGGGTGCGGCGGCGAGGGTCTGGAGGAGTTCGACCTGCGCCATGGGCAGGGACTCCCACGGGTAGTCGGTGCGGATGCTGCTGCGCAGGGCGCGGCGCAGGCGGGTGACGGTGTCGGTGAGCCGCCGGGCGTGGTCGACCGCCGTTTCGGGGGTTTCGGTGGCGGGGTCGGGGACGTGTGGTGACGACGGCATGGCGGACAGCGTATCGCCTGGTACGGGCCGGTCCGGCGGGTTGTCCACCGTTGAGCGGGGGCCTCCCGGAGCTCTGCGGAGCTCGGTGGAACTCTGCGGATCCCCTGGGAGCTCCGTGGAACTCCCCGGGATCCCGTCGGAAGGCGAGCAACTCGTAGAAAGAACATATCTGCATCCGATATATTTGTGGCATGAACGCCACCGCTCTTGCCGCGCGGCTGCTCACCGAGCGGCCCCGGCCCCGCGGCATAGCCGGCTGGCGTCACGCCCACTGGCTGGCCGTCGGCACCGTCTGCCTCGGGGCCTTCCTCGGCCAGCTCACCGCCAGCGTCACCGCCCTCGTCTTCCCGGCCCTCGGCCGGCACTTCGACGCCGGCTTCGCGGCCGTCGAATGGGTCGCCCTCGCCTACCTCCTGGTACTGGTCGCCCTGCTCGCCCCGGTCGGCTGGCTCTCCGACCTCATCGGCCGCAAGACCATGTACCTCGGCGGCTTCGCCGTCTTCGCCCTGGCCTCACTCGGCGCCGGATGCGCCGGCAGCCTCGGCGTGCTGGTCGCCTGCCGGGCCGTCCAGGCCGTCGGCGGCGCGATGATGCAGGCCAACAGCGTCGCCCTGGTGGCGCGCGGCGTCCCGGAGCACGCGATGCGGCGCGCGCTCGGCATCCAGGCGGCGGCCCAGGGGCTCGGTCTGGCGCTGGGCCCCAGCCTCGGCGGGCTGCTGGTGGAGCACGCCTCCTGGCGGTGGGTGTTCTGGATCAACGTGCCGATCGGGGTGCTGGGTATCCTGGCCGGCTGGTTCCTGCTGCCCCGCACCCGCACCGGGCCCCCGCCCGCCGCCAGTACCGGGCAGCAGCTCGCCGCCGGTACGGGGGGCCCGCCCGCAGGAGCCACCGCGCGCCTGCCCGCTCCCCGCACCGAGGACGGCCCGCTCGCGCCGGGCGTGGCGAGCCCGCCCGCCACCGCATCCGGCGGCCGCTTCGACCTGGCAGGCCTGCTGCTGCTCACCGGCTCCACCACCGCGCTGCTGCTCGCCCTGTCCACCGCCTCCGGACTGCCGCTGCCCGGCTGGGCCGCCGCCGCACTGCTGCTCGCCGCCGCCGTCCTCGCGCTCGCGCTGGTCCGTCAGGAACGGCGGGCCGCCCGGCCGATCCTGGCGCCCGGCCTGGTCAACACCCCCGGGGTGCGGTCCGGGCTGGTGGTTTCGCTGATCGGCTACCTGCTGCTGTTCTGCCCGCTCGTGCTCGGCCCGGTGCTGCTGACCGGCGTGGGCGTGCCGGTGGCCCGGGCCGGCCTGGTGATCACCCTGCTGCCCGCCGCGTTCGCGCTCGCCGCGACCGTCGGCGGCGCGCTGCTGCCGCGCGGCTGGTCGGACGTCGCCCGCTGCCGTGCGGGCGCGGTGCTCGCGGGCGCGGGGCTGCTGCTGTTCGCGCTGCTGCCGGTCTCCGGGGCGGCCGTGGCGGTGCCGCTGCTGCTCGCCGGCTACGGGCTGGGACTGCTGCTGCCCGCCAACAACGCGCTGGTGATGCGGGCGATCCCGGCGCAGTGCTCGGCGGTCGGCGGCGGCATGGTGAACATGGCCCGCAGCCTCGGGACGGCGCTCGGCACCGCGCTGCCCGTCCTCGGGGTCCATCTGGCGGGCCCGGCGGCCGGCGGCCGGACGGTGCTGCTCGCTCTCGCGGCGGTCGCGGTGGCGGCCGTGGCCCTGACCCGGCCGGTCCGCCAGGCCTGAGCCGGGACCTCTTCCTCTGAGCCTCCGACCCCTGAGCCTCCGACCCCTGAGCCTGAGAGCCCCTAAGCCTCCGAGCGGACGTTCAGTGCGTCCTGGGCCCGGTTGAGGCCGCGCCGCACCAGCGTGTCCAGCGCGTCCGCGCACCGGTCCAAAACCCCTGGCAGGGCGGCCTGTTCGTGGTCCGAGAACTTCTTCAGCACGAAGTCGCCGGCGCTCTGCCCCTTCGGTGGGCGCCCGATGCCGAAGCGCAGCCGTACGAAGTCGGGGGTGCCGAGCACCTCGCCCACCGAGCGCACGCCGTTGTGGCCGCCGGGGCCGCCGCCGCGCTTGAGCCGTCCGGTGCCGAACGCGAAGTCCAGGTCGTCCTGCACGACCACCAGGTGCTCGACCGGGACGCCGTAACGCCGCAGCAGGCCGGACACCGGTCGGCCGGACAGGTTGATGAACCACTGCGGCTTGGCCAGCACCACCCGGTGGCCGTCGACCTCGATCTCCGCCACCAGGGCGCCGATCCCGCGCCGCCGGAACCGCGCGCCGTACCGTTCGGCCAGCCGTTCCACGGTCAGGAAGCCGGCGTTGTGCCGGGTCAGCCGGAACCACGGGCCGGGGTTGCCCAGTCCGGCGATCAGCCAGGGTGCGGCGGGGGGCATCGGGAACTCCAGGGGCTTGTCGCGGACGCGGGACGGCCGGGGCACGGTACGCACGGTACGGGACCGTCGACCGCGCCCCGGCCGTCCGAGGACACGCGCAGTGGGGTGGGTCAGGACTCGGGCACGCCGGGGGCGGCGCCGCGCTCCGTGAGCATGTCGGTCATCAGCTGCACCTCCGAGGTCTGCGCGACCACCATCGACTGGGCGAGCCGCTTCTCGGCGTCGTTCTTCGCCAGGTCCACATAGCCCTGGGCCATTTCGACGCCGCCCTTGTGGTGCTGGATCATCAGCTGCAGGTAGTACACCTCGGCGTCCCGCCCGCTGAGCGAACGCAGCTTCGCCAGCTGGGTGTTGGTGGCCATGCCGGGCATCAGCGAACCGTCGTGGGCCTGGTAGTCGTGGCCCATCCTCATCCACGCCATCGGCTTGGCCGCCGAGTGCTGCGGTAGCCCCCACTGGTCGATCCAGCCCATCATCATCCCGCGCTGGTTGGCCTGGGTGTTGATGATGTCGAAGGCGAGGGTGCGGGTCGGGTCGTCGCCGGTGCGGTCCCGGACGATGAACGACAGGTCCACCGCCTGCTGGTGGTGGGTCGCCATGTCGCGGGCGAACCCGGCCTCGGGCGAGTCGTCCGCCGGGACGGCCACCGAGGCCGACCCGGACGCCGACGTCCCGCTCGCCACCAGGGCGGGCACCCCGAGGGCCAGCGCGAGGGCGGCGGCCAGCGCGGCCGGCCACCACAGCCGCCGACGGGCCGGGCGCGGCGCCCCGGCCTCGTCCGCGAACTCCTCGGCGGCGTGCTCGGAGCCGTCCTCGGGCAGCGCCGCGTCGGCGGTCACATCTGCCCCATGGTGCAGGAGGCGCCCGGCTCCTGGGTCTGCTTGCCCTGGACGTACTTGGTGAAGAACTGGTTCACCCGGGGGTCGCTCGCGCTGTCCACGATCAGCTGGGTGCTCCAGGCGTTCAGGGTGATGGCGCCCTTCTCGTCCGGGTACGGGCTCATCAGCGAGTACGGGGTGGTCTTGACCTTGTCGGACAGGGTCTTGATGTCGTCCGGCGTCGCCTTGCCGTTGTACGTCACCCAGACCGCGCCGTGCTCCAGCGAGTGGACGGCGCGCTCGTTCTCGACCGGCTGGTCGTAGACGTGGCCCATGCAGTCCAGCCAGATCGCGTTGTGGTCGCCGCCGACCGGCGGGGTCATCGGGTAGCTGACCTTGTCCTTGACGTGGGTGCGGCTCAGCTCGCCGAAGGTCTGCACGCCCGGGATGTCCGCGTTGGCGGCGGCCTGCTCCTTCTTCTTGCTCTGGTTGGCGTCCATGACGATCCAGGTGCCGGTGGCGATCGCGCCGATCACCAGCACACCGGCCGCGACCGAGGCGATGACCTTGTTGCGGCGGTCGCGGCGCTGCTCGCCGGCGCGCAGCTCGGCTATCCGGGCGCGGCGGTCGGTCGGGCCGGGCTTGCCGGACTGCTTGCCGGACTGCTTCGAGGCGGAACCCATGGTGGTTGTCCTTGTCCCCGCCGCGCACTGCTGGTGGCGCGGCGGTCAGCTGAAAGAAGGGGAGGGGCGGATCCGCCGGCGGATGCCGGGCGGTGGGTTCCGCTCAGGACCGGTGTACTTGCAGCTCGTGTAGATCGGGTGCCGGATGCGGACCGTCCAGCAGCCCGGCGGGCACCACTCTGGGCAACGCCTCGGCTGCCGGCGCGAGCGGTGACGCGGCCGGCTGCGGATGCGGCGGCGGGTTCGGCAGCTGGGCGTCCTGCGCGCAGTACGGGTGGCTGGAGCAGCCGTTGTCACGGCGGGGCTGCCCGCCGTCGGCGGTGCACCACGTCCAGTGCCGCTGCTCGCCGGCGCGCTGGCGCTGGTCGGAGGCCTTGGCTGCGGGGCCGGCGTGCGGGGCGTGACTGGAGACCGTCGTGACGGCGGTGACGGTGACGGCGGCGGTGACGGTGGTCGGCATCGGAGCGGCGTGCGCGCCGACCGCCTTCGACTGACCGGCGCACGGCAGCGTCGTGAGCAGCGCGACCAGCAGCAGAACCCACAGCACACCCACCGGGCGGCCCGCCGGAGCGGCCCTCCCCGGTCGAGGTGAGCTGGGGGCCGACGCGGTCATGCGCACATTTAATCAGCCGAACGAGTGAAGCGATGCCCCTCCTCGACCCCCATTTTCGGCCGCTCCCGGACCCGAACACCCCGGAAACGCCCTGCTCCGGGCACATCCGGCAAGCAGGGACGGAACGGGACCGAACGCAGGGGTGAACCCGGGGGTGGACGCAGGGGCGGACGCGGCGCCGGACTCCCCGGTGAAACCCGAGGTCGACGCGGTGGCCGGGAACGGCCCGGCGCTGACCGGTTGTCGCCGAAACCCGGACAGCGTCGTTGCACTTGGAGACAATGACGTCGAGTCCGGCCCCGCCGGGGGCGGCGCGACCACGGACCGACCAGGAGCCGCCAGATGAGCAAGCAGGGTGCCCCCGCACAGCCGCACCGGCCGGACGACGGCTGGTGGGAAACGGTCTACGACGGCCCGGCGGGCACCCTCCCCGACACCCCGCACGCGGACCCCGGCGACGGCAGCGTCGACGACTGGTTCGATACGGCAGTCGGCCTCATCGGCCAGCAGCGCACGGCCGAACCGGAGCCCGTTCTGGACGCGGAGCCGGTTCTGGAGTCGGAGCCGGTGGCGGCGGAGTCGGCGGCGGCGGTGCCGGTAGCGGACGAGGTGCTGGAACGGGACAGCATCGACGACTGGTTCGACACCGCGATCGGCGTCATCGGACCCCAGCGGACGGACGAGGAGCCCCACGCCACCGTCCCCGCCCCGGCCATCGCTCCTGACGCCCCGGGACCTGAAGCCGAGACCGCGCCCGCACCAGTTGTCGCCCCGGTCTCCCTGGACAAGCCCACCCCCGAGCCCACCCCCGAGCCCACCCCCGAGCCCGAGGCCGAGGCCGAGCCCGAGCCCGAGCCCGAACCCGAACCCGAGGCCGAGCCCGAACCCGAGGCCGCCGCCGAGGAACCCGAACCCGCCCCGGAACCCGACACCCTCGCCACCGCCACCGCCACCACCACCGTCCCCGACTCGCGCCCGGCCGTCCGCTCGCCGCTCGCCGACGGCGCCCCCACCGTGCCGCACATCGGCGAGCGCCCACCGACCTACGGGCCGGAGCCGACCGCCGTCCCGGAGGCGGATCCGGGCGTCCTCGGGGCGCTGGTGCCGGACACCGTCCTGGAGGGCGCCCAGTACGGGTCGTCCGTCCTGCGCGCCGTCTCCGTCCGCGGCGACTCCGCCCGCTTCCGGGGCGAGTCACGGCGCGACGCGCTGCTGGTCACCAGGTTCGGGGACGGCCCGGACGGGCTGCTGCTCGCCGTGCTCGCCGGCATCGACCGGACCGGCACCGCCGCGGACGAGGCGCTCCCCCCGGAGGCCGTCGCCACCAGCACCCGTGAGGCCTGCCGCCATCTGGCTGCCGCGGTCGGCCGCAGTCGCGAGGGCCTGGCCGCAGACCTGCGCGACGGCGCCCGGGACCGGCTGCGCTACGGCCTCCAACGGCTCGCCACCGGCGCCGTCGCCCCGCTGCGCGCGCTCGTGCCCGGAAACGAGGAGGACGGCACACCGTCCCCGGCCTCGCTGCACTGCCTGCTGTTGTCGCTCGACCCGGCGGCCGGCCACCGGGCGGCCTTCGGGGTCGGCCCGGGCGGGCTCTACCTGCTGCGCTCCGGCCACTGGATCGACGCCTACGCGGCCCGCCTGCTGCACCACCCGGACGGCCAGCAGCCGCCGGAGGAGCCGAGGCCGTTCCGCTTCCGGCTGGTCCCCGCCACCCCGGGCGACGTGCTGCTGCTCTGCACCCCCGGTCTGGCCCGCCCGATCGCCGACGAGCCGGCCGTCGCCCACTTCCTGTCCACCCACTGGGCCCACCCGCATCCGCCCGGCACCGTCGACTTCCTCCGCCAGGTCCAGGTCCGCGCCAAGGGCTACGCCGACGACCGTACGGCCGCCGCCGTCTGGACCGACTGACGACCGACTGACGACCGAATGGCCGACCGGACGCCGACCGCGCACCAGGCGCCCGACGCCCGGTCAGCGCGCCTTGGGAAAGGCGGCGCGCAGCGCGGAGCCGCGGACGGTGACCGCGGCCCGGAGGACGGGCAGCATGCAGACGACCTGCACGGCGGCGTACCAGGGCGGGCAGACGCCCGGGATCAGGTCGACGCCGATGATGGCGATCGGCATGATGACGGTGAGGGCGCCCAGCCGTTCGAAGGCCCGGCGGGACCCTCGGGATGCGGCGACCGCCAGCCGGTGGAGCAGCACGGCGACCACCGGCAGCAGCACCGCCCGGACCCACATGAACGTGTTCACCGGGTGGCCGTTGCCCGCCACCGCGACGACCGCCAGGAACGCGACGGCGCCGAGCGCGCCGTAGACCTTGACGCAGGCCGTCACCGTGCCGAAGGCCCGCCGGGTACGGGGGTCGTGGAGCAGCGCCGCCTCGGGCGTGCCGGGCATGTCGCTGCCGGGCATGTCCGTGCGGTGGGCGTTCGTGCGGTGCATCTTCGTGTGGTGCGTGTCCGTGCGGTGCGTGTTGGTGTCCATGTCCACCGACGCTACGAACCGCCCGGCCGGGGCGGTATCGGTCTGGGCCCACACGTGGGTGGGGCCAGCCCCACTCCCCGGCCGATCGGGGCGGTGGCGGGCTCGGCGCGGTGCACAGTGGGAGCACCGTACGGAAGGGGAGAGACGTGGGACGGCTGGGTTCGTGGGTGGCGCGCGCCGGGGTGGGGTTCGTGCGGGCGTGTGTCGTGGCGGCCGTCTGCCTGCTGCTGCCGGCCGTGTGGGCCGCGGCGGTGGCGCTGGGGGTCTGGTGGGGGGCGGGCAACCCGTGGTCGTGGACGGCGCCGTTCGTGCTGGTGGGCGTGGGCACGCTCGCCCTGCCCCGCCCCGTCTGCCGGATCGTCCGCTTCCTCGTCGCGCGGTGGACCGCCACGGTGATCCCCGCCGGATACCGGCAGGCCGGGCCGGTGACGCGGATGTCCACCGGGTTCTGGTGGAACGGCTTCTCCTACGAGCGCACCCGCCGGGACGCGCTGATGGACCAGCGCTGGCGGGTCCGCTGGCGGGACCCGGCGAACTGGCGCGACCTGCGGTTCGCGGGGATCGCGCCGTTCACCGCCGGTCTGCTCGCGTGCCTCCCGCCGGCCGGGGTGGTCGTGGCGGCCTGCGCGGTCCTCGGGTTCGGCGGGCCGGAATCCGCCGCGGGCCTGGCCGGGGCGCTCGGCGCGGTCGTGGCCGTGGCCTCCGCCCCGTACGCCTGGCGGCCCGTCGTGCCGGTGGCGGTCCGCTTCCTGCGCCCGTCGCCGGCGATGGCGCTGGCGGAGCGGGTCGAGGAACTGACCGCCCAGCGCGCGGACGTGACGGTCGCGCAGGCCGCCGAGATCCGCCGGATCGAACGGGATCTGCACGACGGGGCGCAGGCCCGCCTGGTCGCGCTCGGGCTCTCCCTGGCGACCGCCGGGAAGCTGATGGAGCGTGACCCCGACCAGGCCAGGGCGCTGATGCGGGACGCGCAGGCCGGTGCCACCGCCTCGCTGGCCGAACTCCGCGACCTGATCCGGGGGATCAGCCCGCCGGTGCTGAGCGAGCGGGGGCTCGTCGACGCCGTCCGCGCGCTCGCCCTGGACGTCCCGCTGGAGGTGGCCGTCAGCGCCGACGCCCTGTTGCGCCTGGACCCGCCGATCGAGTCCGCCGTCTACTTCGGCGTCGCCGAGCTGCTGACCAACGCCGTCCGGCACGCCGGGGCGTCCGGGGTGCGGATCTCCCTCACGCGGGACGGCACCGGTGTCGCCGCCGCGGTCGTCGCCGAGGTCGAGGACGACGGCCGGGGCGGGGCCGACGTCCGGGCCGGCGGCGGGCTGGCGGGCCTGCGCCGCCGGCTCGCGGCCTTCGACGGCACCCTGGAGGTCACCAGTCCGTCGGGCGGTCCGACCCGTGTCAGGATGACGGTGCCATGCGAATCGTTGTAGCCGAAGACCTCTACCTCCTGCGCGACGGGATGGTCCGCCTGATCGAGGCCTGCGGGCACCAGGTGGTGGCCACGGCCGCCACCGGGCCCGAGACGCTCGACGCGTTGCGCAGGTGGCGCCCGGACGTGTCCGTCATCGACGTCCGCATGCCGCCGACCCAGTCGGACGAGGGGCTGCGGGCGGCCCTCGCCGCCCGCGGCGAGATGCCCGGGCTGCCGGTCCTCATCCTCTCCCAGCACGTCGAGCAGCTGTACGCCCGGGAGCTCCTGGCGGACGGCTCCGGCGGCGTCGGCTACCTCCTCAAGGAGAGCGTGTTCGACGCCGACCAGTTCATCGGTGCCCTGGAGCGCGTCGCGGACGGAGGGACGGCCATGGACCCGGCCGTCATCGCGAGACTGCTGTCCAACACGCCACCGAACCGGGGGCTCGAACGGCTCACCGAACGCGAGTACGCCGTGCTGGGGCTGATGGCCGAGGGGCTCTCCAACCAGGCCATCGGCCGCCGGCTCTTCCTGAGCGAGAGCGCCATCGGCAAGTACACCACCGCGATGTTCGGCAAGCTCGGCATCACCGACGACGACGACACCAACCGCCGCGTCCGCGCCGTCCTCACGTACCTGAACAAGTCCTAGGGCGTGTCTTCAAACTCCCGCCTGCGCGCCGGCGTTGGGGCACGCACCTCGCCGCGTTGTCGTCAGTCGCCGATGGCCCCCAGCCTTCGGCCGGGAGGTGCCCCCACCGCATGGACTCCCTCCT
>NZ_JBHXTQ010000126.1:0-17248 GCF_042677305.1 Kitasatospora sp. NPDC127121
CACCCGGAGAGTGCTCTCCGGGTGGGCCGCCGCCGTGTGAGGAGCGGGTGGCTCAGGTGCTGGTGCCGCCGGTGCCACCGGTGGCGCCGCCGGGGAGCCCGCCGCCCGGGATGGACGGCAGCTTGCCCTTGAAGTCGGCGATGCCGTTGACGATGGTGTCCATCAGGCCGACGTCCGGCGCCTTGTCGGCGATGTCGAAGCCGAAGTGCACGGAGATCAGCGACTTGCCGTCGGTGGACGGGAAGACCACCGTCTGCACGTAGCCGTTGTTGCCCTTGGGCGCGTCGACCTTCCAGCGGACCAGGTAGCCGTCCTGGCCGTTGACCTTGACCGCCTGGGACTTCAGCTCCTGGTGCCCGGTGATGGCGCCGTACGAGTCCTTGGCCGCCTTGTCGATGTCGGCCTTGGCGGCCGCCTGGGCGTCGGTGCCGCCGCCGTCGATCCGGCCGGTGGTCACCCCGCCGAGGCTGCACGAGTCGTTGCTGTCCGGACACTGGTACGAGCCGACGACGACCGAGGCGTAGCCGTCGTTGGTGTAGCCGCCCTGCCAGCCGGAGGGGACGGGCAGGGTGAGCCCGTTCACCAGGTCGATCGCGTTGCCGGCGCCGGGCCTGGCCTTGCCGCTGCCGCCGTTCCCGTTCCCGCCGCTCCCGCCGTTTCCACCGGGCCCGCCGTTGCCACCGGTCCCGTTGCTGCCGTCGCCGCTACCGCCGTTGTTGTTGCCGCCGTTGCCGTTGTTGCCGTTGTTGCCGTTCCCGCTGCCGCCGTTCCCGTTGTTGCCGTTCCCGCTGCCGCCGAGGCCCGGGAAGCCGTTCCAGGGGCCGTTCTCGCCGTTCGGCACGGCCTGCCGGGCACTGCGCTGCGGGCGGTTGTCGCTCTGGCCGTCCATCGCCAGGAAGGTGATCCCGGAGCCGGTGCCCAGGCCGAGCAGCGCCGCGACGGTGGCGGCGATCATCATCGGGGACGGCCGGCGCCGGGGCTTGCGCGGCGGCGGTGCCTCGGAGCCGTAGGCGGTGCCGAAGGGCGGCGGCTCCGGGTAGCGGACGGTCGGCCCGCTGTCCAGCACCTCCCCCTGCAGCACCGTGGGCTCGTCGGCCGGCCCCGGCCCCGGAGCCCCGGTCGCCGGGGGCACCGGCTCCGGGGCGTCCGAGGGTGCGGGCCGGGTGCTGGCCGTCCAACCCCTGCCGTCCCACCAGCGCTGCGGCCTCGGGTCGCCGCCGGTGTCCTTCGGGTCCGGGTACCACCCGGCGGGAATCTGCTCGCTCACAACAGAGAATCTAAAGGCACGCGGATAAGCGCGAAATCAGCGCGGCCTCGAATTCCGGTGGTTTTCGATGAGATTACGGTGAGAAGGGGCGCGACGGGCACGCTCAGGACCGTCGGGCACGCCCAGGGCTACAGCGGGGTCACGTAGGCGCCCGAGATGCCGCCGTCCACCAGGAACTCGCTCGCCGTGATGAAGGACGAGTCGTCGCTCGCCAGGAAGGCCACCGCGGCGGCGATCTCCTCGGCCCGGGCGAACCGGCCCAGCGGGATGTGCACCAGCCGGCGGGCCGCCCGCTCCGGGTCCGTGGCGAACAGCTCCCGCAGCAGCGGGGTGTCCACCGGCCCCGGTGACAGCGCGTTCACCCGGATCCCCTCCCGGGCGAACTGCACGCCCAGTTCCCGGGACATCGCCAGCACCCCGCCCTTGGAGGCGGTGTACGAGATCTGCGAGGTGGCCGCGCCCATCCGGGCCACGAAGCTGGCCGTGTTGATGATCGAGCCCCGCCCGTGCCGCCGCATGTACGGCAGCGCGGCCTTGCAGCACAGGTACACCGAGGTCAGGTTGACCTCCTGGACCTTGCGCCAGGCGTCCAGGCCGGTGGTCAGGATCGAGTCGTCCTCCGGCGGCGAGATGCCCGCGTTGTTGAACGCGACGTCCACGCTCCCGTACGTCTCGTACGCCTCGTCGAACAGCGCCTCGACCATGTACGGGTCGGTGACGTCGGTGTGCACGAACAGGCCGCCGACCTCCTTGGCGGCCGCCCGCCCGGACTGCTCGTCCAGGTCCGCGCAGACCACCTTCGCGCCCTCCGAGGCGAGCCGGCGGGCGGCCGCCAGGCCGATCCCGCTGCCGGCGCCGGTGATCACGGCGGTGCGGCCGACCAGGCGGCGGCACACCGGAGCGTCGTTCTCCGTCATCGGCTGCTACTCCTCGCTGTGGATGAAGACGTTCTTGGTCTCGGTGAAGTGGCGCAGCGCGTCCGGCCCCAGCTCCCGGCCGACCCCGGACTCGCCGTAGCCGCCGAACGGCGTCCAGTACCGCACCGAGGAGTGCGAGTTGACCGACAGGTTGCCCGCCGCGACGCCGCGGGCCAGCCGCAGCGCCCGGCCGAGGTCCCTGGTCCAGATCGAGCCGGACAGGCCGTAGCGGGTGGCGTTGGCCAGCCGCAGCGCGTCCGCCTCGTCGGTGAACGGCAGGACGGCGGCGACCGGGCCGAAGATCTCCTCGGTGACGGCCGGCACCTCCGGGTCGGCCGGCGCGATCACCGTCGGCGGGTACCAGTAGCCGGGCCCGTCCGGCACCGCGCCGCGGGCCAGCACCGGCAGGTCCGGGGTGACGTAGGAGGCGACCCGGCGCACCTGGGCGGCCGAGATCAGCGGGCCCAGCCGGGTCTCCGGGTCCGCCGGGTCGCCGGTGCGCAGCGCCTCGACGGCGGGCAGCAGCAGCGCCAGGAAGTCGTCGTACGCCTCGCGTTGGACCAGGATCCGGCTGCGGGCGCAGCAGTCCTGGCCGCTGTTGTCGGCGAAGGACATCGGGTCCGCGGCGCGGGCCAGGTCGGCGTCGGCGAAGACGATGCTGGGGCTCTTGCCGCCCAGCTCCAGGGTGACCCGCTTGGCCCGGGCCGCGCAGCGGGCGGCCACCTCCTTGCCGACCACGGTCGAGCCGGTGAAGACGATCTTGCGGACCGCCGGGTGGTCCACCAGGGCCCGGCCGGTCGTCGCACCCGGGCCCGGCAGCACCTGGAACAGGCCCTCCGGCAGCCCTGCCGCCAGGGCGAGTTCGGCCAGCCGCAGCGCGGTGAGCGGGGTCGCCTCGGCGGGCTTGAGCAGGACGGCGTTGCCCGCCGCCAGGGCCGGCGCGAAGCCCCAGGCGGCGATCGGCATCGGGAAGTTCCACGGCGCGATCACCCCGACCACGCCGACCGGCTCGTGGAAGGTCACGTCCAGGCCTCCGGCCACCGGGATCTGGCGGCCGGTCAGGCGTTCCACTCCCCCGGCCGCGTACTCCAGCAGGTCCCGGACGTTGCCGGCCTCCCAGCGGGCGTTGCCCACGGTGTGGCCGGCCTCGCGCACCTCCAGTGCGGCCAGTTCCGGCACGTGCACCTCGACCTGGTCGGCGAACCGGCGCAGCAGCCGGGCCCGTTCGCCCGGTGCCAGCGCCGCCCAGGCCGGCTGGGCCTTCGACGCGCGCTGGACCGCCGCGTCCACCTGCCCCGCGGTGGTGTCCGGGACGGTGGCGAGCACCTCGCCGGTGGCGGGATTGCGGACGGTGCTGACGGTGGGGTCGGTGGGGTCGGTCATCGGCCTCACATCCGTTCGAAGGATCGGTAGCGCTCCCAGTCGGTGACGGTGCCGTCGAAGGCGCACTGCTCCACCCGGGCCATGTTCAGGTAGTGCTCGACCACGTCGTCGCCGAAGGCCACCCGGGCCAGCTCGCTGTCGCCCCACAACTCCGCGGCCTCGCGCAGCGAACCGGGCACCCGGGCGTACTCCTCGACGGCGTAGGCGTTGCCCAGGCACGGCGCCGGCAGCTCCAGTTTCCGCTGCAGCCCGTGCAGGCCGGCCGCGATCATCCCGGCCACCGCCAGGTACGGGTTGACGTCCCCGCCCGGCACCCGGTTCTCCATCCGCAGGCCCTGGCCGTGGCCGACCACCCGGTAGGCGCAGGTCCGGTTGTCCCGGCCCCAGGCCACCGCCGTCGGGGCGAACGAGCCCTGGCGGTAGCGCTTGTAGGAGTTGATGTTCGGCGCGTACAGCAGGCTGAACTCGCGCAGCGCCGTCAGCTGGCCGGCCAGGAAGTGCCGCATGGTGTCGGTCATCCGGCCGTCCCGGTCGGCGAAGGCCGGCGCGCCCACCGCGTCGCGCAGCGACAGGTGGATGTGGCAGCTGTTGCCCTCGCGCTCGTTGTACTTGGCCATGAAGGTCAGCGCGCACCCCTGCTGCGCGGCGATCTCCTTCGCGCCCGTCTTGTAGACGCTGTGCTGGTCGCAGGTGGTCAGCGCGTCCGCGTAGCGGAAGGCGATCTCGTGCTGGCCGAGGTTGCACTCGCCCTTGGCCGACTCCACCACCAGCCCGGCGCCCGCCATCTCGTTGCGGATCCGGGACAGCAGCGGCTCGACCCGGGCGGTGCCCAGCATCGAGTAGTCCACGTTGTACAGGTTCGCCGGCGTCAGGCCGCGGTAACCGCCCAGCCAGGCCTGCTCGTAGGTGTCCCGGAACACCAGGAACTCCAGCTCGGTCCCGATGTCGGCCGCCAGCCCGTACTCCGCCAGGCGCGCGATCTGGCGGCGCAACAGCTGGCGGGGGGCCGCGTCCACCGGGTGGCCGCCGTGCCGGGCCAGGTCCGCGGTCACCTGCGCGGTGCCCGGCTGCCAGGGGGTCAGCCGCAGGGTGCCGAGGTCGGGGCGCATCGCGAAGTCGCCGTAGCCGGTGGCCCAGGAGGAGAAGGCGTAGCCGTCGACGGTGTTCAGGTCGACGTCCACGGCGAGCAGGTAGTCGCAGGCCTCGGCGCCGTGCTCGACCACCTCGTCCAGGAAGAAGCGGGCAGCGAAGCGCTTGCCCTGCAGGCGCCCCTGCATGTCCGTGAACGCCAGCGCCACGGTGTGGACCTCGCCGGTGTCCACCAGCGTGCGCAGTTCGTCCAGGGTCAGCGGCGCCCGGGGCGGCACGCCCGCGGCGGCGTTCTCGGGCATGACGGAACCCTCCACGATCACTCTTCGAGTTCAAGCGGTCACAGCGAACCGTACGGCCTGCGGCGGACGGCGCGGAAGAGGGCGGACACGTGTGGCGCGCCGACATGCGTGGTTGACGGGGGATCAGGCGGTGCGGGGGGAGAATGCCCGCCATGGATCGCAGGCCTTTCATCGGCGTCAGCACCTACCTGGTCGACGCGAGTTGGAGCAACTGGCAGGGCCGCCGGGTGGCCCTGGTGCCCGAGCGGTACACCGCATACGTCCAGGAGTCCGGCGGGATCGCGGTGCTGCTCCCGCCCGACTCCCCCGACCGCGCACCCGAGGTGCTCGCCCGGCTCGACGCCCTCGTCATCGCGGGCGGGCCCGACATCGACCCCGCCTACTACGGCCAGCCCGCCCACCCGCGCACCGAGGTCGACTCCCCCGAACGGGACCGGTGGGAGTCGGCCCTGCTGCGGGCGGCCCTGGCGGCCGGGATGCCGCTGCTGGGGATCTGCCGGGGCATGCAGGTGCTCAACGTCGTCTGCGGCGGGACGCTCGTCCAGCACCTGCCGGACGTCGTCCCGGTCGACGTCCACGGCGGCGCGGACGGCGGCTACGGGACACACCTGGTGCGGCCGGTGCCGGGGACGCTGCTCGGCGGGCTGCTCCCGGAGAGCGAGGTGGAGGTGCCGACCTTCCACCACCAGGCCGTCGACCGGGTCGGGGCCGGCCTGCGGGTCTCGGCCCACGCGCCGGACGGGACGGTCGAGGCGGTCGAGGGCCCGGGGTTCACCCTGGGCGTGCAGTGGCACCCGGAGCAGGGGGAGGACCTGCGGGTGATGCGGGCCCTGGTCCGGGCGGCCACCGCGGCGCAGTTGGACACCGCGCTGATCGGGTAGCCGGGGCCCGCCCGCCCGGGCGGAACGGACCGCTCAACGGCAACGACAACGGTCACCAGTACAGCCTTTGGATCTTTGTCCGTTCTGCGGTTCACTTCGGGTGCAGGGCGATCGCGCCCCTCCCCTCCCCACCCGTGCGTCCAGAGAGGACTTCGATGGCCGGGCACGAGCATTCCCACACTGATCATGCGCATGACCACAAGCACGCGCACGACCACGGCGGACACCGGCACGGCGGACTCGGCGGCCACGGCGGCCACTCGCACGGTGTCGCCGCCGACGCCGACCGCCGCTGGCTGCTCAGCGCCCTCACGCTCATCGTCGTCTTCATGGCCGGCGAGGTCGTCGTCGGCTTCGCCGCGAAGTCCCTGGCCCTGATCTCCGACGCGGCGCACATGCTCACCGACGCCGCCTCGATCGTCCTCGCGCTGGTCGCGATGCGCCTCGCCGCCCGCCCGGCCCGCGGCGGCTACACGTACGGCCTCAAGCGCGCCGAGATCCTGTCCGCCCAGGCCAACGGCGTCACCCTGCTGGTGCTGTCCGCCTGGCTGGGCTACGAGGCCGTCACCCGGCTGTTCGAACCGCCGGAGGTCGCCGGCTCACTGGTGCTGGTCACCGCACTGATCGGGATCGTCGTCAACCTGGCCGCCGCCTGGTGCATGTCGAAGGCCAACCGCAGCTCGCTCAACGTCGAGGGCGCCTTCCAGCACGTGCTCACCGACCTGTACGCGTTCATCGCCACCACCGTCGCCGGCGCCGTCATGCTGACCACCGGCTTCGTCCGGGCCGACGCGATCGCCTCGCTGGTCGTGGTCGCGCTGATGCTCAAGGCCGGCATCGGCCTGGTCCGCGACTCCGGGCGGATCTTCCTGGAGGCCGCCCCGGCCGGCATCGACCCGGACGCGGTGGCCGACCGGATGGTCGCCCAGCCGCTGGTCGAGGAGATCCACGACCTGCACATCTGGGAGATCACCTCCAACCAGCCCGCCCTGTCCGCACACATCCTCGTCACCCCCGGCGGCGACTGCCACGCCGTCCGGCGCGAGCTCCAGCGCGGACTGGCCGACGAGTACGGCATCACCCACAGCACGCTCCAGGTCGACCACGTCGGCGAGGACGCGGCCGGCGCCCTGCTCCAGATCGCCGCCCCCGGCGAACAGCCCGCCGAACACTGCGCCGACGCGCACGGCCCGGTCCACCGCGCCGGCCCGCACGAGCACTGAAGCCGCCCTCCTGTCGTCGCGGTGCGGCATGATCTGACACGTGACCGCACCGCGACTGATGCTCCTCGACTCCGCCAGCCTGTACTTCCGGGCCTACTACGGCGTGCCGGACACCCTGCGCTCCCCCCAGGGCGAACCGGTCAACGCCGTCCGCGGCCTGCTGGACTTCATCGCCCGGCTGGTCCACGACCACCGCCCCGACCAGCTCGTCGCCTGCATGGACGCCGACTGGCGCCCGCAGTGGCGGGTCGACCTCCTCCCCTCGTACAAGACCCACCGGGTCGCCGAGGCGGCCCAGGACGGCGAGGAGGAGGTGCCGGACACGCTCGCCCCGCAGGTCCCGGTGATCGAACAGGTCCTGGACGCGCTCGGCATCGCCCGCGTCGGCTCCCCCGGCTACGAGGCCGACGACGTGATCGGCACCCTCACCGCCCGCGCCGAAGGGCCCGTACAGATCGTCACCGGCGACCGCGACCTGTTCCAACTGGTCGACGACGCCCGCGAGATCACCGTGCTCTACCCGGTCAAGGGCATGGGCAACCTGCAGATCACCGACGACGCGCTGCTCCTGGAGAAGTACGGCGTGCGCGGCGCCCAGTACGCCGACATGGCCGCCCTGCGCGGGGACCCGAGCGACGGCCTGCCCGGCGTCAAGGGCATCGGCGAGAAGACCGCCGCCCAGCTCATCAACGAGTACGGCGACCTCACCACCATCCGCGCCGCCGCCCTCGACCTCTCCTCCAAGCTCACCCCCGCCCGCCGCCGCAACCTCGTCGAAGGCGCCGCCTACCTCGACGTCGCCCCCACCGTCGTCCGCGTCGCCCCCGACGCCCCCCTCCCCACCTTCGACCCGGCCCTCCCCCACGAGCCGCTCGACCCGATGACCCTCGAAGACCTCGCCACCCGCTGGGGCCTCGGCACCTCCCTCGAACGCCTCCTGGAATCCCTCGCCACCCGCTGAGGCCGCACGCGAGAGGGCCCGCACGTTCGAGTCGAACGTGCGGGCCCTGGATACCCGACCGACAGCCAGAGACTCAGGCGGCGGCACCGTACTCGCTCGTCAGCCGCCGGACTTCGGCGTCCTTGAAGGCCTGCACCTCTTCCACGATCCCGCTCTTCGACAGATCGGCCACGGGGACGCAGAGGTCCATGCGCTGGATGCAGACGCCGAGCATGTACTCCCCCTGTTCGGTGAGGTACAGGCGGATGCCGTAGTAGCCCTCCTCGCAGTCCGTGTCGTTGTTGAACCGGCACGACGCGCAGGTGTCCGGGAGCCTTACGGGCAGCAGCCGCTTCACGTAGACCGCCCGGCCGCCGAGCGCCCGGTACAGGGTGCGCTCGTCGGAGGTGCCGGCGGTGAACGTCCGAAGCACCGGTTCCGCGCCGACCCGGGCCAGCGCTTCGGAGATCGCCGCGGTCGAATCCGCCCCGTCCTGGATGCTGGTGAGCATCCGCACATCCGCGAACTGGCCGTACGACTCGACCAGGTTGACGACCCGGTCCACGTGGGCCATTCCGGGAACGACGATGTTCACCGAGACCTTCACACCGTTGGAGACGGCGGACCGGACGGTCTGTTCCGCTGCCCGGATCTTCGCCTCGGCCAGGCCCGCAGACCTGAAACGCTCGGACTGAACGGCCTGGAGCTCTTCGGCGGTGGTACCGAAGACCGAGACGTTGACCCGGTTGAGGCCGGCCGCCGAACACTCCGGCATGACCTGCCGGCCGCGTTCCCCATTGCTGGTCATCCCGACGCTCAACCCCATGCCGGACAGCGCCGCGACCAGCGCGGGCACCTCCGTGTGGAGGGTGGGCTCCCCTCCCGTGAGGTGAACCTCGTCGGCGTCGAACGCCCTCGCCACAGTTCGCACCGCCCGCCGGAAGGACATGTCCGGGGCCATCCTGGCGGCGAGGAAACCGACACCGTTCGTCTCGCTGTAGATCGACACGCGCCCGGTCCTGCCCGGGCCCGCGCCGAAGGGCAGTTCGGCGCGGCCCTGATTGTCGACGGTGACCGGCGTTCCCTCGTTGTGGCAGAACGTGCAGGCCAACCCGCAGTCGTCGATCACCTTGATGCGGATGGTCCGGTCCCGGACGACCCGGACTGCCGGGCGTTGGGTAACTGACAAGGCTCGTCTCCTGTCATTCGAACGTGAGCCGGGGAATCGCGTCGATGTCGATCCCGTACCGGCGGTAGACCTTGGTCGTGTTCTCGCTCGTGAGCTTCTCCAGAGGAAGCTTGAGAGCGAGGGCGGTCGCATGGACGTGTTCGGCGCTGTCGCCCTCGATCTCCAGGTACGGGGGGATCAGCGGCCAGTGGTCGATCTCGACGGCCGCGCCGCCGAGCGTCCAGGAGGACCGGCGGTTCTCCTGGTACGCCTTCGGTTGGTAGCCGAGCTTGCCGAGGAGCGTGTTCGTGGCGTCGAAGCCGCCGACGGTCGTCTCCGTTTCGGTCACGCCGTCGATCGCATCGGAGTGGATCTCCTTGACGCACAACGTGACGTCGGTGCCGGTGTCACGCAGCCGGACCCACGCGCCCGGCCGACCGGGGATGTCGTAGACGTAGCGGCGCTGGAAGCGGTCGACCACGTGCTCAGCCCCGGCCTCGGTCAGGAGCACGCGGATCTTCTCCGGATCGACGTTGAGGATCTTCGCTTCGAACTCAGTTGCGGTCATGGGGAATTGCCTTCCTCAGCGCGATACGGGCAGATGAGCGCACGGTGTCGGCGATGCTGCGAGCCACCTCATCAGGCGTGCGGTCGGTGCCGTCGACCCGCAGCAGCCCGAACGCCCGGTACACGCGGGAGCTTTCGGCCACGTTCGGCTCCTCCCGCCGGTGCCAGGAACTCAGCGTTCCCAGCTCGGCCCGCCGACGAAGCCGCTCCTGGCGGACGCGTTCGTCCACCTCCAACAAAATCGGCACGTTCGGGACGAGAGCCCCCTCCGGGTACTCCGGCACACAGCCGTGACCCATCGCCCTGTGTGTGGCGATGGTGCGCGGGAAGTAGGACTCGACCACCACCGTCCGACCGCTCTCGGTGAGCGCCCGGGCGGTCTCGGACTTGATGTGGTTCGCCATCATCCACCAGTGGAACCGCGCCGGCAGGATTCCGGCGGCGTCCACCTCCACGCGCATGCGGGGGAACGTCGGCAATGTGCCGTCGGTGAGGTGAACCCCGTTGACCAAAGCGGCGACCAGCGGGGCGACGGTGGTCTTCCCGCTTGCGCTCAGACCGTCGAGGGTGATGAAGAATCCTCGGGTCACGTCCATGTGAACTCCATATCCCTGTTCGGGCTTGTCATCGCAGTCCCCAGTTCCACGGGGCCGGGTGGGCACCGCGCAGGCAGGTGATCCGGTGGGCCGCCTCCTGGCGGAGGTTGGCGTCGAGGTGGGCGCGGCGCACCGTGTCCATCACCGTGGTGAGGACGACGATGTCGCGTACGACCTGGTAGCCGGACCAGGCGCCGATGTAGGGGTGGTCCAGGGGCTGGCCCTCCCGGTCGTACGAGAGGTAGGTGTCGGCGTAGGTCCGGTGGTCTTCGCGCGGGCCGATGAGCAGTTCGGAGCGCCAGCGGGCGGCGACCAGGTCCCACTCGCGATGGCCGCGCGTCAGCGGGCAGCGCAGCAGGAGCCCGACGTGGACTCCGTCGTCGTGGCAGGGGGCCATCCCGAGGGCGCCGAGGATGACGGTGTCCGGTGTCGGCCAGTCGAGGTAGTCCCACTCCTCGCGCAGTTGGGCAGCGTGGTCGCGCAGGAAGCTGTGGGAGGCCTCGTTCAGCGGAGCGTCGCCCAGGCCGTCCAACAGCCCGGCGAACGGATCGTGCTCCCTGAGCCACGGGGCCGCCCTGGGGTCGGTCCGGTGCGTGAGGGCGGTCACCCATGCGGACAGGGACGTGTCGGCGCTCGGCTTCCCGGGGTCCTCCCAGAAGGTCACGGCCCGGCCCTCGGCAGACGCGCGGACGTCGGTGCACCGGGGGGAGGTGACGGGGACTTGATGCTGTCGCAGGAACTGCGCGCCCTTGATGAGCGCCCCGGCCTCGTCCAGGTCGGGGTGGACGATGGCGAGCGCGCGTGAAGTCGGCAGCGACCACAGATGGTTCGGGCTGTCGCTGACCAGCTCGGCCTTCGCGACGTCGCCACCGGTGGCCACGCCCGCCTGCGTCAGTGCCTCGAAGGACGCCGCAATGTCCAGTCTGCGGGCCGGGGTTGTGGTCTTGAGTAGCGTTCTGGTGCGCGGTCCGACGCTCACGGCGCAGTCCTCGGGTACGGGAGTGGGTGGAGGGACGAGATGGGCGAGAACGGCGAGAAGAAGCATCGATCCGGGGCAGCGATTCCGCGAAGTGCCCCTGCCCTGCCAGCCTTCACAAGGGCCCCACGAGCGTCCTGGCCTTCCGTCCCGGAGACGCCGAGGGGCGAACTGGACGCCGCGAGCGTGTGCGCCCCTCCGACTACGACGGCGCCCGAGCCCAGCATCGCGATCTGCAAGCCGCCCCGCTCGCCCGCGAGGGCCGGCGCTGGGGCGGCGGGTTGGGTGGGCTCGTTGAATTCCAGCTCGAACCAGACCTCGTTGCCGTCACCCAGGCGATTCCAGCCGAAGCGAGTGGAGAGCGCCTTCACGAGTTCCAGGCCTCGTCCGTGCTGGTCGGTCTCCACAGCTGTCCGAAGCTGCGGAGATCGGCTTGCCCGGTCGATCACGGCTACTCGCAGCAGCTCCTTGTCGATCTGCAACGAGACCATGAACGTCGTACCCGTCGCATGCCTGATGGCGTTGGTCGCCAGCTCGGAGACGAGAAGCAGGACAGTGTCCTCCAGGTCCTGGCCGAGAACCAGGCCAAACCCGCGAAGGATCCTCCGTGTGGTGCGTCGGGCCGTGCTGGCGCTGACGGATTCGGCCGACAGCTCAAACTCAGAGGTGGGCATGACATTCCCTCCGGGGGTGGCTCCAGTGCAGGGGCGGGACAGGACTACTGCGAGGCGGATACGCCACTCCGTGACGAGTCGAATCCGCTCCGTAGTGGACGCTCATTCCACCAGCGCCAGTGAAGGCCGGGAAGGACATGGAGCCAGACATCGACCGGACATTCACCGGACATTCCGCGTCCACAACGGTGAATCCGGACGGAATCCGACCGAAGGACTGAATCCCTCTCTATGTTTGGTACGTGATGCTGCATAAGGCGCTGCCGTGAGCAGGCGGACCCCCAAAAGCCGGAACCAGCTGCTGTACGAGGCCCGAAAGCGACTGAACCTCACTCAGGCTGCCGCCGCTGAAGCGGTGGGGGTGAGCGAACGGCAGTGGCGACGCTGGGAGACAACACCCGGCCCGGACGTCCCCCGCGCACCGGAGGTCCTCCGGTCGCTATGCGAGGTGTTCCAGGTCTCGTACGACAAACTGGGCTTCGTGTCGCCGGTAGATCTTTCGCCGGGTGGCGCAGGCGTCTTGGGAGGAGTCATCATCCCGCCTGTGAACCGACGTGACGCACTGGCAGCCGGAGTGGCTGCCGCCCTTGGCGGATTGCCCTGGCTCTCACCGGTCGTCGGCGTTCGGCCGACCGAGCCTCTCCGGATCGGTGAGGACGAGGTCGAGGACCTACGCGCGGTCCTTCAACACCTCGACGCATGGGATCAGCGCTTCGGCGGCGACAGCCTTTGGCGCTCCGCCAGACACACCCTGCACTACATCCACAGGCTCCTGGACCGGGGGACGTTCTCCACGGGGGTCGGCGACGAACTCCAGGCGATGCAGGGCTCACTGACCACCTCCATCGGCTGGTACTGCTACGACGCCGGACGAACCCAAGACGCATCTGTCTACTGGTCCCAGGCCCTCAACACCGCATTGCTGTTCAACAACTCGCCGCTGGCCATCCGCACGCTGTCCGTCATGGCGAGGCAGGCCGTCGACCTCGGCAAGGGCCGTGATGCCGTCCGCTACGCACAGATCGCTGCGACCCGACTCGGCCCCTGGGTACCGCCCCGCGTCCACTCGCTCCTGGCCATTCGTGAGGCTCAGGGGCACGCCGCTCTGGGCGACGCGGCCAGTACCAACGAAGCGATCCTCCGTGCGTGGCGCGGGTTTGAGCGGGGCGCCAGCGAGGACGATCCGGACTGGGCTCGGTTCCTGAACGAAGCAGAGTTGGTCTGTCTGGAAGGGATGTGCCGCAGCGACCTCGGCGAACACGAGAAGGCCATCCACCTCCTCAGCCGGTCGGCGGAGTTGCAGGACGCCGCGCACGACCGCAACCGCGGAATGTGCCTGGTCCGCCTGTCCGGAGCGGCTTTGTCAGCCGGCAACCTGGACCAATCGATCGACGCTGCCGAACGGTCCGTCCGGATGATCGGCAGTGGCATGACCTCCCGCCGGAACAAGCAGGTGCTGCTCGGCATCGCCAACGGGCTGCACCGCTTCAACGACAACCCCCATGCCCGGCACACGATCGAGCGCATTACCCAGTCGGCCGCCTGACCAGCAAGGAAGCTCCTCCCATGCCCATCGCCGAACTCCGCCTCAACCGCCACACCCCCGACGCCACCGTACGGGCGCTGGACGACATGGTTGACCTCTACACCCACGTCTACAACGTCCCGCCGTACATCGGAGACCCTTTCTTCTCCGTCGACGCCTTCCGTGACCGACTGCTCGGCGCCACCGAGCTGAACGGCTTCGAGTGCCTGACCGTGCACAGCGGCGAGACCGTCGTCGGCTTGGTCCACGGCGTCACCCTGCCGGCCGAACGCACGTGGTGGACGTCCCTCGGTGACCAGCGCCCGGAGGCGATGGTCACCGCCGCCAAAGCCGAAGGCGTGGCCTGGCTGCGCGAACTGATGGTCCGACCTGACTATGGAAACCAGGGCATCGGTCGGCGCCTGCACGACGAGTGGATCGCCGAACGGCGACAGCGCTGGACGGCACTCACCTGCATCCCGGACAACGAGCCTGCACACGGCGCCTACCGGCGGTGGGGCTACGAGATCATCGGGCGGATCAAGCACGCCGACGACAGCCCCGTCTACGACGCGATGGTTCTGCCCGCGACGGGGGGCCCGGTCCCAGAAGGGGGCTCGCCGCGTCAACGGCCTTGAGGTGGCGGGGCTCGCACCTCCCTTAGTTGCCCGTCCTTGCCCACCACCCATCGTCGCCGCACGGAGAGTTGTGGTTGGCGGCCTCGCTCAGGTTGAGCGAGACCGCCAAAGGGCTGTCCCGTAATTGACCTTTGGATGTCATGGATCGGCCTCTGCGGATGGGTGGTCGAGCCCTCTCACGCTGCCTGAAGGAGGTTGTGGAGGCGGGCGATGCCGAGCATGGCGTGGTGAACGCCATCGCCCCTGAGACGGCAGTCGCGGAGGATCTTCCAGGTTTTCATGCGGGCGAAGACGTGCCCGTCTCGCGCTCATGCTTTCTTGTGGTCGCGGTTGTGTTCGGTCTGCCACTCGGCGAGTTCGCCGCCCTTGAGCCGACGGTGTGGGATGACCAGCCCGGTTCCGGAGTAGCCGCCGTCGGCGATGGTGGTTGTCTTGCCGACGGCGGCTTTGGCACCGGATTCCGCCTAGGCCTTCCAGTCGTTGCGGTTGCCCGGGAGGGGCTTGCCGACCGCGACGACCTGGTGGTTGGTGGAGTACCGGTAGTTCTTGGACTTCTCCGCGACGGCATGGTCACGGGTGGGCACCAGGGTGCCGTCAACGATCGGGACCGTGCCCTTGCGGAACCGTTGCCGGGGCTTGAATGCGAGCAGGGGGCCGACGTGGCCGATGATGCGGTCGGCCGCGGACCTGGAAACGCCGAACAGTGGCGCCAGCTGTCGCGGCGTCAGGTTCGTACGCCAGTAGGCCGCGACCAGCAGGACCCGGTCCTCCAAGGGAAGACTCCATGGCCGACCCGGACGCACCGCTTCGGCGCCCTCGCGGCGTAGCACCGTCATCAGCTTGCGGAGGTCCTGCGGGCTCAGCCCGGTGAACGGGGCTATCCAGGACAGCTTCGACGCCGTGATCACACCAGCCATAGTGAGATCACGGCATCGAGCATATGGCTCGAGTGCGGAGGTCACCGGACCAGCTCTCACAACGGACGCTTCCTGATGCGAAGTCCATCTCAAGGCCCATCCGCCCCGTCAGCGGCTCCCAGTCCTCTCGGACTCCGAGCACGACTTCCCCAATGCGGCTCGCCAGCGGAGTCTCCTCGTCAACGGGTCGCACGTCGATCCGGCCCCAGCCGCCCATGTCGTAGCCCTTGTACGGCTCGGACGCCTCAACCACAAGGCACCAGTCCGTTCCGCTCATGATGTGGGTGGACACCCCCTGGTCATCGATGAGCCACAGATCGACAGGGGTGTCAGATTCTCGTCCCTCATATACGTGCCAGGACGCCACAAGCCGCACCAGCCGACGACCGATCAGTGACGCGGGATCGATGCCAGGTCCGTGAGCTGGACATACGGGGTTCGAGGGCTCCATCCAGGCACCGTACCGTCGTCCTCGCCCCGGCTCACCCGCTTAGAACTCCTAACGAAATGATCTTCGAGATGGTTGGATCGCTCCTGGAGTGACGATTCGGGGGTGTGGGGTGGCTCGGCCGAAGCCGCGGCATGTTGACGACGAGTTGTGGGCGGTGATCGAGCCGCTGCTGCCCAAGGTTGAACGTCGGGTGCGGCATCCAGGACGGAAGCGGCATCCGGACCGACTGGTGTTCCAGGGCATCCTGTTCGTCCTGCACACCGGGATCAGCTGGGAACATCTCCCGCAGGAACTCGGCTTCGGGTCGGGCATGACCTGCTGGCGCCGCCTGGCCGAGTGGACGGAGGCCGGCGTCTGGCCCCGGCTCCACGAGGTCCTCTTGGCCAAGCTCCGCAGCGCGAACGCCCTGGACTTCTCCTGGGCGGCTGTGGACGGCTCTCACATCCGGGCGTTAAAGGGGGATCCAAGACGGGACGAAGTCCTGTCGACCGGGGCAGAACGGGCAGCAAGCACCACCTGATCACCGACGCCACCGGTATCCCGCTCGCCGTCACCCTGACCGGCGGCAACCGCAATGACGTCACCCAGCTCATTCCACTGCTTCAGGCGGTGCCGTCCGTTCGCGGCAAGCGCGGCCGGCCCCGGCGCCGCCCCGACGTCGTGCTCGGTGACTGCGGCTACGACCACGACAAGCACCGCCGTCTGGTCCGGAACCTCGGCGTGAAGCCGCTCATCGCCCGCCGAGGCACCGAGCACGGCTCCGGACTCGGCACTCAACGCTGGGTCGTGGAACGCGCCTTCGCCCACCTGCACTGGTTCCGCCGCCTGCGCATCCGCTGGGAGATCCGCGATGACATCCACGAAGCCTTCCTGAGCCTGGGATGCGCACTCATCTGTTGGCGCCGTCTCTCACGGCCGGTCCGGGACTCCCCTGCTCAGTAGCCATTCCCTGACGCTCGGGGAGCTGTCCAGGAGCTGGCTGACCTGCATACCCTCGGCCCGTGAGGTCACTCTCGACAGAGGTGTGAAGTCACCAGGCAGGATATCCAGCAGGCTCATCACGCGGTCTCCCGCATGAAGCGTGATGAGCAGTTCGCACCGAATCTGACGCGGGATGCCGGGGCGGTGCGGCAGGCTGTTCCACAGGGCTGGCCACAGATAGTGGGTTCCATTGGACGCCGCATTCGCCTGCACCCATACCGGGTCCAACCGCTGGTTGAGGCCGAGCTGGCATGCCCGCTCCTCCAGCCTGACCAGCGAGGTCGTATCGAGGACCTTCAACTCCCGAGGCACCGGCTCATCCGAGTTCATCGCCCCATGCTGCCCGATAGCACCCCAGTGACTGGAACCGACCCATCGAAGATCATTTCGTTAGGAGTTCTTATAGGGGACAGCCCTAAGGTCAAGCATGGTGTCGAGATCGCCGTCTGGATCGCGCAAGGCAAACAGCAAAAGCCGTAACACCGGGTTCTGATGCCGGTCATCGAGCTCTCAAGACCGGGCCAGAGGCTACTCCCCACCCCTCCTTCGGAGCAGGAAGTCGACCGAGTCGACTTTCACAACCCCGCATTATTCCGTTGTCGCTTCTGCCCCTGCCGATGGCAGGGGCAGAAGCACTTCGAACCCTTCTCCTTCCACGAAGGAGGTGGGTTGGGACGGCTTAATTCGAAGCGCGGTCGCCGCTTCGGCAACTGCCGAAGCGGCGGCGGAGGCAAAGAGGTGGGGGGTGGGGGG
>NZ_JBHXTQ010000127.1:0-16240 GCF_042677305.1 Kitasatospora sp. NPDC127121
GGCCGCCGTCGCGCGCTCCCCGCTGCCGGCCCCCCCCGGGCGCCCCCCCGGCGACCGGGGGCCCGCCACGGGGAGCCGGTCAGTGCCGGCGTGGCGAGCGCGAGTTCAGCGACTCCTCCAGGCTGGTGGTGAACTCGCTCTGCACCCCGGCCAGTTGATCATGGATGCGGAAGCGGTCGAGCGCCGAGCGCAGCCGGTCCAGGGCCTCCGGTTCACGGCCCCGGCTCAGCAGGTAGGCGGCGTGCGACTGTTCGGCGATGGCCTGGAGGTAGAGCAGGCCCGCCTCCTCGCAGCCGGCCAGCAGCCGGTGCCAGGCCAGGTCGACGGTCTCGCTGCGCCCGTGCGGGGGCAGGGTATGCGCCTCGGTCAGCATCGACCAGAGGTGGATCGAGGTGACCGGGCGGGCGGGCAGCAGCTCCCTGGCCTCCCGGGCCTGCCGCAGCGCGCCCTGCCGGTCCCCGGCCAGCAGGCTCACCCAGCTGTGGTGGACCAGGGCGACGGCCAGCGGCCGGGGGTCGCCGGACTCCACGGCCAGCGCGGCCGAGCCGGACGCCAGCCGGGCGGCCTCGGTCGCGCTGCCCAGGATCGCGGTGATCAGTGACTGGGTGGCGAGCGCGCGGGCGTACGCGGCGCGGCCCGCGGGCCCGGTCGCGGCCTCGCCGGCGGCCACCGCCCGGCGCGCCGCCTCGGCCGCCTCCTGACGGCGCTCCAGCCCGAGCAGCGCGTTCGCCCGGGAGCCGTGCAACTGGGCGGCGGCCAGCTCGTCGCCGCACCGCTCGGCGGCCCGGACGCCCGCGCGCAGACAGCCCAGCCAGTCGGTGAACCGGCTGGAGCCGTAGTACAGCGGGCCGGCGGCCTGGGCCAGCCGCCAGACCCGGTCCGGGTCGTCGGCGGTGCCGGTGATCAGCGCGCGGATCGCGGGCTCCTCGGCCTGGAACCAGTCCAGCGCGGCGCGGATGCCGTCGGCCGGCGGCAGGGCCCGCGGCGGGTGGACGAGCGTGTCGAAACCGTCCTGGCCCGGCTCGATGAACTCGCCGCCCTGCCGTAGCGCCGCCTGGTAGTAGTCCAGCAGCCGCTCCCGGGCGAGGCGTCGGCGCGGCTCGGGCTGCTCGGCGAGCAGCCCGGCGCTGAACAGCCGGACCAGCTCGGCGCGGCCGTAGCGCCCGGGCGCCGCACCGGTGAGCAGGTGGTGGGCGGCGAGTTCGCCGAGCGACCGGCGGGCGGTGGCCGGGTCGGTGCCGAGCACGGCGGCACTGGTCAGGGTGTCCACCTCCCGGCCCGGGTGGGCGGCCAGGAGGGTGAGCAGCTCGGCGGCACCGGGGGAGAGGCGGCGGTACGTCAGGAGGAGTTCGGTGGTGACGCCGGTCGCGCCGTCGGCGTCCAGGACGGGCAGCCTGGTCTGTTCGTCGGCGAGTTCGGCGACCAGTTCGGCGATCGTCCAGTCCGGGCGGGTGGCCAGCCGGGCCGCGGCGATCCGCAGCGCCAGCGGCAGGTGGTCGCAGAGCCCGGCCAGTTCGGCGGCGGCGGCCGGTTCGGCCCGCAGCCGGTCGGGGCTGAGCGCGCGCTCCAGCAATCGCAGGGAGTCGTCCTGGGGCAGCGGGGGCAGCCGCAGCAGGGCCGCACCGTCGGCGGCCACCAGCCCCTCCAGCGAGCCGCGGCTGGTCACCACGGCGGCGCAGCCGGGCCCCTGCGGCAGCAGGTCGGCGACCTGGTCGGCATCGGCGGCGTCGTCCAGGACCACCAGCAGGCGTCGCCCCCTGGTCCGGTCGCGGTACAGCGCGGCCCGGCCGTCCCGGTCCTCGGGGACGGCGCCCTCGGAGACCCCGAGGGCCCGCAGGAAGCCGCCGAGGGCGGCCTCCGGGTCGGCCGGGCCGGCCGGGTCGAGGCCCCGCAGGTCGGCGAACAGCTGCCCGTCCGGGAAGTGCGGGGCGCGGCGGTGCGCCCAGGCGGTGACCAGCGCGCTCTTGCCGGCCCCGGCCGGTCCGACCACCAGGGCCAGGCCGTCACCGGCGCGGTCCGGGCCGCACTCGCCGTCCAGCCAGTGGCCCTCGCCGTCCCGGCCGACGAAGTCGACCGGGCGGCGCGGGAGTTGACGGGGCACCCGGGGCGCGGCCGGAGGGGCCGCGGAGCGGGCCGGGGCCGGCTGCTCGGCCCGGCCCCCGGACAGCACCTCGGCGAGCGCCGCCTGGAGCGCCGGGCCGGGCCGGATCCCCAGCTCGCGGTCCAGCCGCACCCGGGCCTGGTGGTAGGCGGACAGCGCGTCCGCCGGCCGCCCGGCCTGGTGCAGGCAGCGCACCAGCAGCGCCACCAGCTCCTCGCGCAGCCCGTCCGTCCGCACGTGCTGCTCCAGGGCCGGCACCGCCGCCACCCCGCTGCCCTGGCGCAGCCGCAGCCCGGCCCAGCTGAGCACGGCGGCGGTGCGGGCCTGCTCCAGCTGGTCGACCACGGCCGCGCGCACGGCGGTGTCGGGCAGGTCGGCCAGGGCCTCGCCGCGCCACAGCCGCAACGCCTGCTCCAGCAGCGCGATCGCCTGCGCGTCCGCCGTGGCGCAGCCGAGTCCGGCCTGTTCGGCGGCCCGGTCGGTCAGCGCCTCGAAGCGCAGCGCGTCCACCTCCTCGGCCGGACCGGCCAGCAGGTAGCCGGACGAGCGGGTGTGCAGCACGAACGGGGTGTCGGCGATCGCCTTGCGCAGCGCCGCCACGTGCCCCTGCAAGGCGGCCCGGGCGCTGGCCGGCGGCCGCTCGCCCCACAGCAGCTCGCAGAAGCCGTCCACCCCGACCACCCGGCCCAGCCGCAACGCGAGCAGCGCCAGGATCGCCCTGCGCTGCGCCCCCGGCAGCGAGGCGAAGCCGTCCGCCCCGGCCCGCAGCTCCACCGGGCCGAGGAGCCGAATCCGCACCAGTACCCCCACTTCACCCCACGACGGGCAGGGCGTCCCCCCGCCCCATTGATGTCCCGGGCGTGCCCCGGGGTGGAGCAGTGTAGTGCCCTGAAGTGTCCTGTTCGCGCCAGATCGCCCGCTCCCCGGGCGCCACCGGGTGGCGGCGCCCGGCGCAACGGACGCCGAGCCCGGGCCCTGCGGAACCCGCGGGGCCCGCGTTCGACCCGACAAGATCCACAAATCCCGAGCAGACCCCATCCGGCCGCGTGCACGTGACCGGACCAGGCCTATCCTCTGACGACGCCGGGAAGACGCCGGAGGTTGTCGTCGGCGGCGGATCCGATCGGCGACAGGGGAGGAGAGGGCCGCATGCACATCGACCTGCTCGGGCCGGTCGCCGTACGACGGGACGACGGGACGACGGTCACACCCTCGGCCCCCAAACGCCGCGCCCTGCTGAGCACCCTCGCCATCCGGCTCAACCAGACCGTCGGCACCGACGAACTGATCGAGCTGGTCTGGGACGGCGACGCGCCCCCCACCGCCCGCGCCGCGCTCCAGGGGCACGTCGCGGCCCTGCGCCAACTGCTCGACTGCCCCGGGCTCACCCTGGGCACCCGCGGCGCCGGCTACCTGCTGGCCGGCGACCCCGACCGGGTGGACCTGCTGCACTTCCGCGGGCTCTGCGACCGGGCGGGCGTGCTGCGGCCCGCCCCGGCCGCGCCCGCCGCGAGCACCGAGCCCGAGCCGCATGATCCGGCCGTGCCCCTGCTGCGCGCCGCCCTGGACCTGTTCCGCGGCCCGGCCCTCGTCGACTGCGGGTCCGTCCTGCTGCGCGAGCGCACCCTGCCGCACGTCACCGACCTGCGGCTGCGCGCCCTGGACCGGCTCGCCGAGGGCCTGCTCGGGGCCGGCCGCGGCGGCGAGCTGGCCGCCGAGCTGGCCGAGGCGGCGGCCGCCCACCCGACCCGGCAGACGCTGGCCGCCCGGCTGGTCCGCTGCCTCGACCAGGCCGGCCGCCGGGACGAGGCGGCGGCCTGGTACGACCGGGCGGTGGCCCGGCTCTCCGGCCCGCCCGGCCCGGAGCTGCGCCACGCCGGTGAGCGGTCGGCGGACGGCCCCGAGCGGGACGGGCCGCCCAGACCCGCCCGGCTTCCGAGGCGCGGTGCGCCGGACCGCAGGTTCACCGGCCGGTCGGCCGAATTCGCCCGGCTCGACGAGGCCCTGGCCGCCGCCGTCCGGTCCGGCCACCCGATCCTGGTCACCGGACCGGCCGGGGTCGGCAAGACCAGCCTGGTCCAGCACTGGTTGCAGCGGTCCGCCGAGCACTTCCCCGACGGAGTCCTGCACGCCGAGCTGGGCGGCTTCGACCCGGCCGGGCCCCGCGAACCCGCCGACGTGCTGGCCGGGTTCCTGCTCGCCCTCGGCGAGCCGGCGGGAGCCCTGCCCGCCTCGCCCGAGGAGCGGGAGCAGCGCTACCGGGAACTGCTGGCCGGCCGCCGGCTGCTGATCGTGCTGGACGACGCGCGCTCGTACGAGCAGCTCGCCCCGCTGCTGCCCGACCCGCCCCCGCCGGGGGACGGGCCGGCCTGGGGCGGGGACCCCGGGGACGGGGACGGGGACGGGGACACCGGCACCCCCGGCACCCCCGTCGTCGTCGTCACCAGCCGCAGCCGGCTGCGCGACCTGCTGGTCCGGGACGGCGGCATCCCGCTCCCGCTGGGCGTGCTCGGCGCCGAGGACGCGGCCGAACTGCTCGCCCGGACCCTCGGCCCGGCCCGGGTCGCCGCCGAACCGCAGGCGGCCGCCGACCTCGCCGCGGCCTGCGACCACCTGCCGCTCGCCCTGCGGCTGGCCGCCGCCCGGCTGGCCGCCCGCCCCGGCTGGACCCTGGGCGACCTGGCCGCGGAACTCGCCGACGAGCAGACCGGCCTCGCCACCCTGGCCGGCACCGACCGCGGCCCGATCGGCGTCACCACCGCCCTGGACCACACCTACCGCACCCTGCCGCCCGCCCCCGCCCGGCTGTTCACCCTGCTCGGCCTGCACCCCGGCGCGGTGATCGACACCGCCACCGCCGCCGCGCTCGCCGACCTGCCGCCCGCCACCACCCGCACCCTGCTGACCCGCCTCGACGCCGTCCACCTGCTGGAGGAGACCACGCCCGGCCGCTACGCCCGGCGCGAGCTGGTCCGGCGCTACGCGGCCGGGCAGGCCGCCGAACTCACCTGCGACGACCGGTTCGTCGCCCTCGACCGGCTGATCGCCCACTACCTCGCGGTCACCGCGGCCTGGACCACCGGAGGCTGGACCACCGCGGCCTGGACGCCCGAGGGCGGCGGCGCGGCCCCGGCGGACGCGGCCGCCTGGTTCCGCCGCGAGGAGAGCGCGCTGCGCGCGGTGGTGGTCTGCGCCGAGCAGTTCGGCCGGACCGCCGAATCCTGGCAGCTCGCCCACCGGATAGGCCTGCTGTACGAGACCACCGGCCACGACCGGACGCACTGGCGCGCCGTCACCGAGGCCGGCCTGCGCGCCGCCCACGGCTGCGCGGACCAGGCGGCCGTCGCCCGGCTGGCCACCGACCTCGCCGTCCTGCACGTGGACCGCGCCGCCCACCGCACCGCCGTCCAGCAGCTGGAACGGGCCGTGGCCGCCGCCGACCGGGCCGGCGACCAACTGCTGCGCCACCACTGCCGGGCCCGGGTGGCCGGTGCACTGCTGCGGGCCGGCCGTTACGACCAGGCCCTGCCGCTGATGACCGACCTGGTGAGCGCCGCCCGTACCCCGGCCGTCGGCGATCTGCTCGTCCGCGCGCTCACCGACCTCGCCGACGCGCTGGTCCTGGCCGGCGCCCCCGGCCCGGCCCTGGTCCACGCCGACGAGGCCGTCCGGGTCGCCACCACCCGTTCCGGCGTCGAGGCCGTCCTCGCCACCCAGAGCCGGGCCCGCGCCCTGCAGGCGCTCGGCCGCCGCGACGCCGCCCTGTCCACGGCCCGACTCGCCGTCGCCCTGGGCCGCACGGTCGGCGACACCGGGTTGGAGTCCCGCACCCACGGCCTGCTGGCGGACCTGCTGTGCGAACTGGGCCGTACCACCGAGGGGGCCGTCGCCAGACGGCAGGCCCGGGCCCTGGCGGCGGGGGAGCGCTGACGGTGCGCCGCCCCGCCGCCGCAGCAGCCCCGTCCCGCCCGTCCTGCTCGCCCTGCCCGTCCCGCTCGCCCTGTTCGTCCCGTCCGATCGGCGCAACCACAGGCGGAACTATGGGCAGAACCAGTGCGCGCGGCCGTCCCGCCAGCGAGTGGGACGCCGCGGCCCGCACCGGGGTGCCCGGCGCCTGAGCTGGGCGCTCGATGCTGGGAAAGAGCTGGGTGCGAGGCATACTTCTGCCCGGGAATACTTCTGCCTGGGACGGTCGATCAGGCACAACGCCTGGCAGAAGTAACGGCGCTAGCAGGGGCGGGACATGACGGCTGTGAGCGGCACGGGAACGGGCACGGACTCCGAGGGGGCCGGCGACTTCGGCCGCCTGCTGGCCGGGCACCGGGTGGCGGCGGGCCTGACCCAGGAGGAGCTCGCCGCGGCGGCCGGCGTCAGCCTGCGCGCCGTCGGGGACATGGAGCGCGGCCGCACCCGCGGGCCGCAGCGGCGTACCGTCCGGGCCCTGGCCGAGACGCTGGGCCTGGACGCCCCGCAAACCGCCGCGCTGGACCGGGCCGCCCAGTGCGGCCGCCCCCGGGGGACCAGGCCGGTGTCGGCCGCCGCCCCCACCCGTGGACCGGCCGCCCCCGCCCCCGCTCACGCCCCTGCCCCCGCCGGACCGGCCGAGACCGGGGACGCCGCGCCCGCCGCCCCGCTCGTGCCCGGCGCCCTCGCGCTGCCTCGCGACATCGCCGACTTCACCGCCCGCGAGGGCGCCCTCGCCCTGCTGGCCGAGCTGGCCGAGGACGACCGGCCCGCCCACCCCCGGGTGGTGCTGATCAGCGGTCAGCCCGGTCTGGGCAAGACCGCCTTCGCCCTGCACGCCGCCCACACCCTGGCCCCCTTCTTCCCCGACGGGCAGCTCTCGCTCGACCTCGGCGGCATGGCCGCCACCCCGCTCTCCGCCCGCGACGCGCTCGGCCAGGTGCTGCGCGCCCTGGGCGTCGCCGACAACGCGGTGCCCGCCGGGACGGAGGAGCGGGCCGGCCTCTACCGGGCCCTGGTGCGCGAGCGCCGGCTCGTCCTGGTCCTGGACAACGTCGCCGACGAGAGCCAGGTGCGCCCGCTGCTGCCCGGCTCCGGGCCCGCCGTGACCCTGGTGACCAGCCGCAACGCCCTGCCCGGACTGGAGTCGGTGCTCCGCCTGCGGCTGGACGCCCTGGCCCCGGGCGAGGCCGCCGACCTGCTGGCCCGGATCGCCGGCCGCGAGCGGATCGACGCGGCGCCCGACGCCACCGCCGAACTGGCCCGGCTCTGCGGATACCTGCCGCTCGCGCTGCGCATCGCCGGGCAGCGGCTGGTGGCCCGCCCGCAGCAGCCGGTCAGCCATCTGGTGCGCCAACTGGCCGCCGAGGAACACCGGTTGGACCTGCTGGAAACCGGGGACCTGGCCGTCCGCCCGGCCTTCGCGCTCTCCTACCGGCGGCTGCCGGCCGAATCCCAGCTGGTGCTGCGCCGCTCCGCACTGACCGCCGGGCACGACTTCACCGCCGCCGTCGCCGCCGCCTACGCGGGCCTGCCGCCCGGCCGGACCGAACTCGTCCTGGAGCAGCTGATCGACGCCGGGCTGGTGCAACTCGCCACCCCGGAGCGCTACCGGCTGCACGACCTGGTCCGGCTCTACGCGGGCGAGCGGCTCGACGCCGACGAGGGCCCCGAGGCGGTGGCGCAGGCCCGGGCCAGGGCCGGTGACTGGCTGCTGAACCGGGCCGCCGAGTACGGCCTGCGGTTCGACCCGGACCACGCGGCGGCGGACCCCGACGCCGACCCCGACGCCGACGCGGACCGGACCGGCCCCCCGGTGCCGCTCACCGAGGCGGCGCGCTGGCTGGAGGAGGAGCACCCGGAGTGGCT
Organism: Kitasatospora sp. NPDC127121; assembly: GCF_042677305.1. Taxonomy (NCBI): domain Bacteria; kingdom Bacillati; phylum Actinomycetota; class Actinomycetes; order Kitasatosporales; family Streptomycetaceae; genus Kitasatospora; species Kitasatospora sp. NPDC127121. Next base: position 7,934 of record NZ_JBHXTQ010000127.1, read on the forward strand.
GGCCGCCCTCCACCAGGCCTTCGCCGCCGGCCGGCACCGGGAGGTGATCGACACCGCCGAAGCCATGCACTGGTTCTCCGACCGGCTGCTGAGCTGGGACATCTGGGCCGAGGTCTTCCAGCTGTCGGTCGACGCGGCCCGCGCCTGCGGCGACCAACTGGCCGAGGCCGTCCACGTCAACTACCTGGCGTGGACGTACGTCACCTGCCTGCACCGCTACCAGCGCGGCATCGACCTGGCCAACGAGGGGCTGGAACTGGCCCGCCGGATCGGCGCCCGGGAGCAGGAGGGCTGGGCGCTGACCTACCTCGCGGCGGGCCTTCGGCACCTGCACCGGCACCGGGAGGCCATCGACGCCTACCACCGGGCCGCGGACGCCTTCGCCGCCGTCAACAGCCGCGCCGGCTGGATCGGCCGGCTGGTCACGCTGCGCGGTGCGGCCAACTGCCTGCGCGACTCGGGCCGGGCCGAGGAGGCGGTGGAGTCCCGCCGGCGCGCGCTGGCCGGCGCGCTGGAGCTGGTGGAGCGCTGGTCCTCGCCGCTGATGCACCTGGCGGCGGCCATGACGGCCCACGAACTCGGCCTGGACCGCGCCGCGCTGGGGCGCTGGCCGGCCGCCGAGAAGGCCTACCGGCAGGCCCTGACCCACTACGAGGAGGTCGGCCGGCCGGACAGCATGACCAAGACCCTCACCGAGCTCGGCACCGCCCTGATCGAGCAGGGCCGCGCCGAGGAGGCCCGCGAGCTCCTCACCGAGGCGCTCACCGACCTCAGCGCGGACGGCCCCCGGCAGGGGCGGCGCCGGACGGGGTGAGGCCCGCGCTGGCGAAGGCCCGGAGCCTCGGGCCCGGGGCCCGAAACGCGCACGCCCGCACGGCGGGTGGGCCGTGCGGGCGCGTGAGCGGCGGACTGTGCGGGTCGGTCAGATCCGGGTGTCCTCGACCACCGGCAGCGAGTGGTTCTCGGCGAAGGCGCTCGGGGCGAACGAGTTCCGCGGCGCGACGGCCGGCTTCTTGCCGCAGAAGGCCGGCTCCAGCGCGTTCATCAGGCCCTGCGTCACGGAGCCGTTGTTGGAGGCGTTGGCGAACACGACGACGGAGCGCTTGCCGTCCGGGGTGGCGAACGACTGGGTCTGGAAGCCCTGGACGATGCCGCCGTGGCCGTACACGTCGCCGCAGGACAGCGAGATGCGGCGCAGCCCGAGGCCGTAGCTGATCTTGGCGGTGGGGGTGGCCAGGGCGGCCGTCATCTGCTTCAGCGAGTCGTCCGAGACCAGCCCGCCGGAGCTGCCCGCCATCAGCGCGGTGAGGAAGTGGTCGAGGTCGGCGGCGTCGGAGATGACCGCGCCGGCCGTCCACACCCAGGAGCCGGTCTGCTGGGTGGAGTCCAGCAGCGGCTTGCTGCGGTTGTCGTTGGTGAGGTAGCCGGTGACGTGGGCGCCCTGGATCTCCTGGTCGGGCACGACGAAGGAGGTCTTGCTCAGGCCCAGCGGCTCGATGATCCGCTCGCGCAGGACGTCCTCGTAGGGGCGGCCGGTGAGGTGCTCGACCGCGAGGCCCATCAGGACGAAGTCGGTGTTGGAGTAGGAGTACCGGCTGCCGGGCGTGTACTGCTGGCCGTGCTTGACGGACATCGCCACCAGGTCGCGCGGCGCGTACACGTTGGTGCGGATGCGCGCCTCGAAGGCGCTGGTGGTCTCCTCGCCGGCCTGCTCCAGCAGGTCGTTGGTGTGGTCGTAGATCCCGGCGCGGTGCTCCATGACCTGGCGGCCCGTCATGGTCCAGGTGTCCGGCAGGGTGCCGGCCGGCAGGTAGTCGCGCAGCGGCTTGTCGAGGTCGATCAGGCCCTGCTCCGCCAGCTGCATCACGAGAACGGCGTTGAACATCTTGCTGTTGCTGCCGACCCGGAACCTCCACGAGGAGTTCATCGGGGTGCCGTCCAGGTCGGCCTTGCCGACGGCCAGCGACCGGGTGGACTCGGCGTCGCCGTGGTCGCGGATCACCGCGAAGGCGCCCGGGGCGCCCGCGTCGGTGGTGGCCTGGAGGGCGGCGCGCACCGCGGCCGTGTCCGGGGTGGGCGCGCTGGTGGTGCCCTGGTCGGCGGCCACGGCCTGCGCGGCTCCGGTCGCCAGCAGGACGACACCCGCGGCCGCCACCGCGAGCGGACGCAGAAGGCTGATCTTCGCCATGATCCTCTGTTCTCTCACTCGGCTGACGCGGCGTCCGGCCACGTCCTCGAAGATCCACTATCACCGGCGGGGCCGGTGGCTGGCAAAGTGAACCGGATCGGCCGCACCATCCGTTTCCCGACCCGGGGTCAAGGTTTTACCTGCTGTCGTCTACCCGCGTCGACCGATCCACCCGATGCTGTTCGGGCGCCTCGCGCGTGCTCCCGCACCTTCGCCCAGGCCTTCCCCCCTCACCGATCGTGGAGTTCCGCATGCCCCTGGCCACCTCCGCGCGCCGGGCCGGCGCGCTGCTGCTCGCCGCCGCCGGCCTGATACCGCTGTCCGGCACCGCCCAGGCCGCCACCGCCGCCACCGCCGCCACGTACACGCCGATCGTGTTCCCGGACCAGGACCACGGCGTCGTCTACGACCTCATCAACTCGGCCACCCGCTCCGTCGACGTGACCATGTACGAGCTGCGCGACACCACCGCCGTCAACGCCCTGATCGGCCGCCGGCGGGCCGGCCTCACCGTCCGGGTGATCCTCGACGGCCGGCACACCTCGGTCAACGGCGCCGCCTACTCGGCCCTGCGGGCCGCCGGCGTCGGGGTGACGTACTCCTCTTCCGCGTTCGTCTACACCCACCAGAAGACCGTCACCGTGGACGGCGCCAAGTCCCTGATCCTGACCGGGAACCTGGACTCCACCTACTACTCCAGCAGCCGCGACTTCGGCGTCGTCGACACCGACGCCAACGACGTCGCCGCGATCGAGCAGGTCTTCGCCGCCGACTACGCCCAGACCTCGATCACCCCCTCCGACGGCGACAACCTGGTCTGGTCGCCCACCGACTCGCAGGCCCGCCTGCTGGACCTGATCAACGGCGCGCAGCACACGCTGGACCTGGAGCAGCTGGAGTTCGGCGACCAGGCCCTGGTGGACGCGGTCGCCGCGGCCGCCGGCCGGGGCGTCACCGTGCGGGTGGTGGGCATGAACCCCTCGTCCTACAGCAGCTACTTCGACCAGGTGGTCACGGCCGGCGGCCAGGTGGTCACCTACTCCTCGACCACGGGCCTGTACATCCACGCCAAGGCGATCGTCGCCGACTACGGCACGCCCTCGGCCAAGGTGTTCGCCGGTTCGGAGAACTTCTCCGACAACTCGCTGAACAACAACCGCGAGCTGGGCCTGATCACCACCGACTCCGGCGTGCTGACCACCGTCGAGTCCACCGCCGCCCGCGACTTCGCCAACGGCACGCCGTACTAGACGCCGTACTAGACCCGTTCGTCACACAGCCCTGACCGAGCGTCCGCGCCAGGGCCGCTCCCTACCCGAGGAATTGTCATGACTTCGTCCACTATGCACGGCTCCCGCCGCACCGCCACCGCCCTCGGCTCGGTGGCCGCGCTGGTCGCGGCCTCCGCCGGCCTCTGGGCCGCCACCACCTCCACCGCGCAGGCCGCCGCGCTGCCCGCGCCCGACCACATCGTCGTCGTGGTGATGGAGAACCACGCCTACAACCAGGTCGTCGGCAGCAGCAGCGCCCCGTACCTCAACTCCCTGGCCACCGGCGGCGCCAACCTCACCCAGTCGTTCGGCATCACCCACCCCAGCCAGCCGAACTACTACGCCCTGTTCTCCGGCTCCACCCAGGGCGTCACCGACGACAGCTGCGTCTCCGTCGGCGCCCTCCAGGGCCCCAACCTGGCCTCCGAGGTCACCGCCGCCGGCAGGACCTGGGCCAGCTACAACGAGACCCTGCCCGCCCAGGGCAGCACCACGTGCAGCAGCGGCAAGTACGCGCAGAAGCACAACCCCTGGTTCGGCTTCGGCAACGTCCCGCTGAACTCGGCCAGGACCTTCGCCCAGTTCCCGACCGACTACACCACCCTGCCGAACGTCTCCTTCGTCGTACCGAACCTCTGCAGCGACATGCACGACTGCTCGGTCGGCACCGGCGACACCTGGATCAAGAACAACCTCGGCGCCTACGCCACCTGGGCCAAGAGCCACAACAGCCTGCTCGTGGTCACCTTCGACGAGGACAACCGGCTCGCGGGCAACCGCATCCCGACCGTCTTCTACGGCGCCCACGTCACCCCCGGCAGCACCTCCGCCGCCACCTACAACCACTACAACGTGCTGCGCACCCTGGAGGACCTCGCCGGCGCCACCACCCACGCGGGCAACGCGGCCAACGCCGCTGACATCACCGGCATCTGGAACTGAGGCCAGCCGCCCGGCCCTCCACCAGGAGCCGCCCCCCGGACCACCGGCCGCCCCGCGCCCGCCGCGCGGGGCGGCCGCCGCGTCGGAGGTCGACAGCGGCGCGGGGGGCGGCAAGGATGGGGGCGTGCGATTCGATGCCGTGCCGATGCCGGAGCGGGTGGGGGAGCGGCCCCGGGACGTCCGGGGCTACCCGGTGCCGGCGATCACGCCCTGGCGTGGCGGCGAGCCGCAGTTCGCGTTGACCGACCACGAGCGCAGCGCGAACTGCGCGCTGGAGCGCCTCTGTTCGGTGTGCGGGGGATTCATGGCCCGGGGCCCGGTGTGGCGCGTGGTCGGGGCGGCGGAGAGCGCGGCGATCGGGGCCGCGCTCGCCGAGGGGCGGCCGTACCGCAACCTCGCGCCGACCATGGAGGGGCCCGGCCACCGGGCCTGCATGCTCTACGCGGCGATGGTGTGCCCGTACCTGGCCCGGCCGAACGCCCGGCGCCGGGCTGCGGCGCACGGCGGCGCGGACGGGCTGGCGGCGGCCGCCGTGCGCGGGGCGGTGCGGGGCGGCACGGGGGCGGTGGTCGGGTTCGGCGACTACGAGTACGCCGTTACCGAGAGCCGGGTGCTGTTCCGTTTCCTGGATCCGGTTGAGTTCCTGCCGCACGAGTCCGCCGACGAGCAGCTGCCCGCGCTCCGGGCCGAGTTGGCCTCGCGCGGCGGACTTTAGCGGAGGATTTGCACTGTTCCCCCCGTACCGGGCACGAACCAGTGGCAGACTGAGGCGGACATGACCAGTCCTGGATCGGGGGCGGCCGTCCATCAGCGACGGCATCAGGGCACCGACATCGAGGAGCACGTTTCTTGACCACTCACCTCAGGCACGGCACCGGCGCGCGGAAGGTGCTGGCGCTGCTGGCGGCACTGTGCGGGATCGTCGGCCTCACCGCGCTCGGTACGACCCCTGCGACGGCGGCCGATTCGCGACACGCGATCTACGCCATCGCGCACCGGGTCGACACCCTGGACGGCGTGGACGCCGCGCTCGGCCACGGCGCCAACGCCATCGAGATCGACGTCTGCGCCTGGTGGAACCCGAACGAATGGCGCGCCTACCACGACTGTTCCTCGGCCGGTGAGAACCGCCTGGGCCCCAGCTTCGACAGCATGATCGACCGCATCCTCTCCAACGCCAACGCCGGACGCCGGCTGTCGCTGGTCTGGCTGGACATCAAGGACCCGAACTACTGCGGGGAACAGCCCAACCGCACGTGCAGCGTCGCCGGACTGCGCGACAAGGCGCAGCGGTTGACGGCCGCCGGGATCCAGGTGCTCTACGGCTTCTTCGAGTACCACGGCGGCAACACCCCGGACGTCGGCGGCAGGGGCTGGCAGAGCCTGGAAGGCAAGCTCGGCCCGCTGGAGGGCATCACGTCCACCGGCACCCGTGACCAGGTCCAGGGCGCCTTCAACCGGTCCGGTTCCGGATTCCCGGCCGGTCACCGGGCGATGGACTACGGCGACACCGACATCACCAAGGGCTTCGGCAACTGCACGGAGGCCACCTACAACACGTGCGCGGAGCTGAAGAAGGGGGCCGGGGACCGCGCCGCCGGGCGGCTCGCGGCCACGCTGTCCTGGACGGCCACCTACAACGACCCGTGGTACGTCGACAAGCTGCTCGGCGACGCGGGTGTGGACGGCATCATCGCCGGCTACGGCGCCTTCACCGGCGTGCGCGAGTACGACAACAGCTGGCAGTGCGCCAACGCCATCAACCTCGTCCGTGACTGGGTGAACCGCCACAGCGGCACCCACCGCATGGCCAACAGCGGCGACCGGCTGTTCCGCTAGGCCTGTTCCGCTGGCCTTGTCCGTCCGAAGGGCACCCGCCGTTCCGCCCGCCAGCTGCCTGTGCGGCCGGCGGGCGGGACGGCGTGACGGTCAGCGGGTGACGGTCCACTGCTGCTCGGCGGAGCCGTCGCAGGTCCACACCCCGAGCTCCTTGCCGTCCTCGTGGTAGGTCAGGCAGTCCTGGTCGCTGATCCGGATCACGTACCGGTCGCCCGAGACGTTCTTGACCTCCCACTTCTGCTCCGAAGAGCCCTTCCACCCCTTGGTGTTGGCGAAGTAGGTGCCGGTGTTCTCGCTGAGGTCCCGCCCGAGCGCGTTGGTGATCCGGTAGCGGCCGCCGCCCGCGTCGCGGAACGTCCAGGTGCCGCCCGCGTCGCCCGGCTTCCCGGCGATCACCGTGGCGCCCTCGCCGGAGCCGGTGGCGACGGCGCCGAGGTTGTTGACGGTCCGCAGGTGCACGGGCGTGTTGAGCGCGGGCCGGCCGGAGCCGGAGCCGGTGGGGGTGCCGGTGCCGGGCTTGGTGCCGGGCTCGGCCGGATCGCCGGGCTTGCCGGTGTGGGGAGGCTTGGCCGGCGTGGCGGGCACCCCGGGGTCGTACGGCGTGCCGGGGTCCTGCGGCATCGCGGGGACGATCTGGGTGGCCGGCAGCCCGCCCGGCGCGGGAGTGCCCGGGTCCCTCGGTACGCCGGGGAACGGCATCGGGGAGAAGTTCACGACGCCGTCGGTGTGGTTGTAATGCTGGCCGGCGCTGCCCGTGCCCCTCGGGTACGTCCAGGTGTGCTCGCGGGTGGTCCGGTTGAAGAGGCCGTAGAACCCCCAGTTGCCCCAGCCGCCGTCGAAGCCGTTGGCGAAGCTGCCGCCGCCGGAGAAGATCCAGATCCGGTAGGTCTGGTCCTCGCGCGAGGTCTGGTCGTGGTAGTCGATGTCGTACGTGAAGGCGACGTTCTGGAAGCTCTGCTCGTAGTTGTGGACGTACCAGGGGTCTCCGAAGGCGTTGTCGCCCTTGATGTCGAAGACCATGATGTTGTAGCTGCCGCCGGTTGCCTTGATCAGCATGTCGAGCGTGTCCTGGACGAATTCGCCGCGGGCCCGGTTCTTGGCCTCCGAGGTGTGCTGCGCCGCCTGGATGCACCACACCAGGCTGGTCGAGCCGGGAGTCACCGTGTTGGCGGCGTTGCAGTTCTCCTGGGCCGGGTCGTACGAGCCGTCGGCCATCGCGGGCCCCGCCAGACCCAGGACGGCCACGGCACTCATCCCTGCGGCCAGGGCCGACAGCTTCTTCGTCGAACGCACGTGCTCTCCTTGCGAGTTCTGTGATGGACGGGACAAAATATGGCATTCCGGTCAGCCGATCAGTGCCACTTTGTCTCGATCCATACGCATCCCTTGCGAAGGCCTGACGCCCGCGGTGCGCCGGCCCGAACCCGTGCGGGCGATTCCCCAAGCCCCTTGTGAAGGACGGATGATCGGGCCGCCCGGGTTCAATGGGCCACGTCCGCCCGTCCCGGCTGTCCTGCGCCCAAGGCCGCCGGCGCGCCCTCACCCGGCGCGGAAGAGTGGAGTGCGGCGCGATGGGCGTGCGGATGCGGCGCCGTGGCAACGGATGTGACCGCTCGGCCCCCATCCGAGGGGCCGCTCGACGAGAGGACATCCATGCGCCCCGGACGACTCGCCGGCGCAGGCCTGGCGGCGGTGGCACTGACAGCCACCCTCGCCGGTCCCGCCCAGGCCGACAACCTGCCCGAGACCGTGTCCGCCACCGGCTCCCCGAGCGGTGTCACCGCCATCTGCCCCGAGGGCCTGCACCCGGACAACGACTGGATCATCACCAACGGCGACGGCACCCGGCTCGGCGCGAACCAGCGGTGGCAGTGGAGGGACAGTGACGGAGGCAGGGGCATCATCGTCTGGATCGCCCCCTACCTCGACTCGCCGCCCCCGCCCCCCAGCATCAGGCTGACGATCTCCTGCATCTCCTGAGCGCCCGACGGCGGAGGGGCGCGGCAGCTGCCGCGCCCCTCCGCCGTCAGCTGCTCACGTTGTTGCGGGGGGCGCAGGGCCGGTAGG
>NZ_JBHXTQ010000128.1:0-15714 GCF_042677305.1 Kitasatospora sp. NPDC127121
ACCTTGGTGGTTTGTGGGGCTTTTTTTTTTTACACCCCCCCCCCCCCCCCCGTTCGCCGCCCCCCGCCCGCGCCCCCCCCCCCCGCCCCTGGTTGGGGGGGGCGGGGCCCCCCCCCCGCGGCGGGTCGCCCGGCGGGCTGCCCGGTGAGCTACTCGGCGGTCTAGTCGGTGGGCTCCAGGCCGGCCCGGATCAGCCCGTAGGTGTAGGCGTCCTCCAACGCCAGCCAGGAGGCGGCCACCACGTTGTCGGCCACCCCGACGGTCGACCAGGTGGACGTGCCGTCGGTGGACTCGATCAGCACCCGGGTCTTGGAGCCGGTGCCGTGCTGGCCCTCCAGGATGCGGACCTTGTAGTCCACCAGCTCGAACCGGGCCAGCGGCGGGTAGATCCCCTCCAGCGCGGTGCGCAGCGCCTGGTCCAGCGCGTTCACCGGGCCGTTGCCCTCGCCGGTGGCGATCCGGCGCTCCCCCTTCGCCCACAGCTTCACCGTCGCCTCGTTGCCGGTGAACCCGTTCGGGCCCTGCTCGCTGATGGTCCGCCAGGACTCCAGGGTGTAGAAGCGCTCCCGGCCGCCGCGCACCTCGTCGCGCAGCAGCAGCTCGAAGGAGGCGTCGGCGGACTCGTAGGTGTAGCCGAGGTTCTCCTGCTCCTTCACCTTGGCCACCACCCGGCCGGCCAGGTCCCGGTCGCTGGACAGGTCGTAGCCGAGCTCCTTGCCCTTGAGCTCGACCGAGGCGCGGCCCGCCATGTCGGAGACCAGCATCCGCATGGTGTTGCCGACCCGCTCCGGGTCGATGTGCTGGTACAGGTCAGGGTCGACCTTGATCGCGGAGGCGTGCAGGCCCGCCTTGTGCGCGAAGGCCGAGTAGCCGACGTACGGCTGGTGGGTGGAGGGGGTCAGGTTGACCACCTCGGCGATCGCGTGCGACAGCCTGGTCATCTCGGCGAGCCGCCCCTCGGGGAGCACCCGCCGGTCGTACTTGATCTCCAGCGCGCCGACCACCGGGAACAGGTTGGCGTTGCCGACCCGCTCGCCGTAGCCGTTGGCGGTGCACTGGACGTGGGTGGCGCCGGCGTCCACCGCGGCCAGCGTGTTGGCCACCGCGCAGCCGGTGTCGTCCTGCGCGTGGATGCCCAGCCGGGCACCGGTGACGGCGAGGACGTCGGCGACGGTCTCCCGCACGCCGGCCGGCAGCATCCCGCCGTTGGTGTCGCACAGCACCACCACGTCCGCGCCCGCCTGGTGCGCGGTGCGGACCACGGCCAGCGCGTACTCGCGGTTCGCCCGGTAGCCGTCGAAGAAGTGCTCGCAGTCGATGAACACCCGCCGCCCCTGCGCGCGCAGGAACTCGACGCTGTCCCGGACCATCTCCAGGTTCTCGTCCAGGGTGGTGCGCAGCGCCAGCTCGACGTGCCGGTCGTGCGCCTTGGCGACGAGGGTGACGACCGGGGCGCCCGAGGCGACCAGCGCGGCCAGCTGCGGGTCCTCCGCGGCCTTGCCGCCGGCCCGGCGGGTGGCGCCGAAGGCGACCAGCCGGGCGTGCCGGAGGTCCAGTTCGGCGGCGGCCCGGGCGAAGAACTCGGTGTCGCGCGGGTTGGCCCCCGGCCAGCCGCCCTCGATGAAGCCCACCCCGAACTCGTCCAGGTACCGCGCGATGGCCAGCTTGTCCGCCACCGTCAGGTTGATGCCCTCCCGCTGCGCACCGTCGCGCAGGGTGGTGTCGAACACGTGGAAACTGTCGTCGGTACGGCTGACCTCGGTCATGACCCCTGGTTCTCCGTTCGGGGAGGTTCGTACTGCTCTGCCGGATTGCGAGTCCCGGCTCCACTGTCCAGCATCCCGCGCGCGGCTCCGGTGTCCCCGAGCCCCTTGTGGGGGCTCTCGGCCGGTCCGGAGGCTGTGTTCATCGGGGCGGTGCCCGAAAAACGAAAAAACCCCTCGCGGGTGCGAGAGGTCTGCGCGCGGGTCTGGACGCTGGTGGTCGCTCCGCATCGGGTCCTGCGGGAGCGGTCACTGCGGACCGGCGCGCCTGCTGCTAATCATCAGCGACAGCGAGGACACGCTCGCAGTCTGGCACACGTCCCGGCATCCGGCCCGCCCGTCTCGCGATGCGGAACAGGGCAGGCCGGAGCGGGTGCCGCCTCAGACGATCTTGTGCAGCCAGCCGTGGGTGTCGGGGGTCTGGCCGCCCTGGATGGCCAGCAGGACCCGGCGCAGCTCCATGGTGGTCGGGCCGGGCTCGCCGGCGCCGACCGTCCAGTCGGCGGCGGCCGACTTGACCGAGCCGACCGGGGTGATGACGGCGGCGGTGCCGCAGGCGAACACCTCGGTGAGGGTGCCGTCCGCGTTGGCCTGCTGCCACTCGTCGGTGGAGATCTTCCGCTCCTCGACGGCGTAGCCGAGGTCGGCGGCGAGCTGGAGGAGCGAGTCGCGGGTGATGCCGGGCAGCAGGGCGCCGGACAGCTCGGGGGTGACGATCTTCGCGTCCTTGCCCTCGCCGAAGACGAAGTACAGGTTCATGCCGCCCATCTCCTCGATCCACCGGTGCTCGGCGGCGTCGAGCCAGACGACCTGGTCGCAGCCCTTCTCGGCGGCCTGGGCCTGGGCGATCAGCGAAGCGGCGTAGTTGCCGGCGCACTTGGCGGCGCCGGTGCCGCCGGGAGCGGCCCGGACGTACTCCTTGGACAGCCACACCGAGACCGGCTTGACGCCGCCCGGGAAGTAGGCGCCGGCCGGCGAGGCGATGATCATGAACAGGTAGGAGTTGGCCGGGCGGACACCCAGACCGACCTCGGTGGCGAACATGAACGGACGCAGGTACAGGCTCTGCTCGGGCTCGTTCGGCACCCACCCCTGGTCCTGCTGGACCAGCAGCTCGACGGCCTCGACGAAGGTCTCCACCGGCAGCTCCGGCATCGCCAGCCGGCGGGCCGAGGCCTGGAAGCGGGCCGCGTTGGCCTCCGGACGGAAGGTCGCGATGGAGCCGTCGGCCTGGCGGTAGGCCTTCAGGCCCTCGAAGATCGACTGGCCGTAGTGCAGGGTCATGTTCGCCGGGTCGACCTCCAGCGGCGCGTACGGCGCCAGCTGGGCGTCGTGCCAGCCCACGCCCTCGGTCCAGCGGATGGTGACCATGTGGTCGGTGAAGACCCGGCCGAAGCCGGGGTTGATCAGCCGGGCCTCGCGCTCCGCGGTGGGCAGCGGGTGGGCGGAAGGCTTGAGGTCGAACGTGATGGGCGCCTGGGTGGGCGTGCTCATGGCTGTTTCCTTCACCGTGGGGTAGGTCCGGGCCGCCACCGCCGGGTGCCCGCCGCGGCCAACCAGCACCGGAACGAACGCACAACGGCACGACCCACTGTCGATACTCGCATCCAGAGGGCCGTGCCGAACAGCTGCCCGCTCCTTGGGGAGCTGCAAGCTGCGGTTATGTGGTGCGGCCCGCCGGGCCGCGACCGTTGTCGGCCCCGGCCCGTGGGCCGGAGTCCGTCAAGCGGATCCGGCCCGTCAGCCGGCTACTCGGGTGACCAGCGCGTCGCCGACCGCGGAGGTGCTGCGGGTGCCGGTGCGCTCGGCCAGGTCCGCCGCGACGGCGGCCTCCACCCGGGCGGCCTCGGCGGCGAAGCCCAGGTGCTCCAGCAGCATGGCGACCGACAGCACGGTGGCCGTCGGGTCGGCCTTGCCCTGGCCCGCGATGTCCGGCGCCGAACCGTGCACCGGCTCGAACATCGACGGGAACTCGCCGCCCGGGTTGATGTTGCCGCTCGCGGCCAGGCCGATCCCGCCGGTGACGGCGGCGGCCAGGTCGGTCAGGATGTCGCCGAACAGGTTGTCGGTGACGATGACGTCGAAGCGCTCCGGCTGGGTGACGAAGAAGATCGTCGCCGCGTCGACGTGCAGGTAGTCGGTGGTGACCTCCGGGAACTCCCGGCCGACCTCCGCGAAGATCCGCGACCACAGGTGCCCGGCGTGCACCAGCACGTTGTTCTTGTGCACCAGCGTCAGCTTCTTGCGCGGACGCGCCTGGGCCCGGCGGTAGGCGTCGCGCACCACGCGCTCGATGCCGAACGCGGTGTTCAGGCTGACCTCGGTGGCCACCTCCTGCGGCGTCCCGGTGCGCAGCGAGCCGCCGTTGCCGACGTACGGGCCCTCGGTGCCCTCGCGGACCACCACGAAGTCGATGGTCGGCTCACCGGCCAGCGGGGACTTCACCCCGGGGAACAGGCGGCCCGGACGCAGGTTGATGTGGTGGTCGAAGGCGAACCGCAGCTTCAGCAGCAGCCCCCGCTCCAGCACGCCCGACGGCACGCTCGGGTCGCCGATGGCGCCCAGCAGGATCGCGTCGTGCGACTTCAGCTCGGCCAGCACGCTGTCCGGCAGGGTCTCCCCGGTCCGGTGGTAGCGCCGGGCGCCGAGGTCGTACTCGGTGGTCTCCAGCTTCACCTCGGCGGGAAGCACGGCACCCAGGACCTTGAGACCTTCGGCCACCACTTCCTGGCCGATGCCGTCACCCGGGACAACTGCGAGACGAATCGTGCGAGACATGCTCGGACCCTACTCCGGTGTCCCAGGGGCTGACACCCGGCGTCCACCATCCGGACGGGTCAGGGTGACCGTCAACGGAAACGGCCGCTGAACCGTCAGGCTGCCAGGGAAAGTCCCGCTCTGAACGTAATCGCCGGCAGCCTCATCCAACTCGTAGGCGTAAACCACCGGTTCACGCTGCTCACGCTCGACACGCCAGAAGTAGCGGATCCCGGCAGCGGCGTACTTGCGCGGCTTGACGTCGCGGTCCCGCTCCGCCGATGCCTCCTCGACCACTTCCACGGCCAACAGAACATCCCGGGCCAGCCAGAACGTCTGATCGGGCCCGGTGTCCGCTCGGGCATCGACGACCATGACATCGGGCTCCGGCCGGTTACGGGTGTCGAGCTTCAACCCCATCCGGCAGCAGACCTCCCAACCGTCCGGCACCTGGTCGGCCAGTTGCTGATCCAGCCTGCTGGTGGTCCGGGCATGGAACGTTGTCTGACGGGCGGAGAAGACCAGGCCACCGAAGAGCAACTCGGTGTGGGGCGGGAGATCCCGTAGCCGATCCAGGTCGTCCGCGGTGTAGCCGGTAGCCGGAGGGCGCAGCCACTCCGGCATCGCAAGGTCGAGTTCCCTTTCCACGGGGGCACCGTCGCAGGCCGATCCGCCGGGCTGCCACCTCATCACCCCTTCGAGGGAGCGCGGGGGGCCTGATCCGCGCGGGGGGCGCGCTCAGGTCCTGTCCGGTCGATCTTGGCGGATCAGCCCGCGGCGTTGGGCGCCCGGCTGGGCGTGCGCCCGGATCGCCCTCGTACTGGACCGTACTTGGGCGATTCGGGCGTGCGTCCAGGCGGGATGCCCGGCGTCGCGGGCCCGGCAAGATCGGCCGGACAGGACCTAGGGTGGCGGGGTCCGGCAATCCCTCGCGGAAACGGGGTCGAGCAGCAGATGGGCGTGCGGCGGCGGGAGGTGCTGGTCTGCGGGAGTGCGGCCGGGCTGGCGGCGGGCGGGTACGCGCTCGCGGTGGGGCTGCGCGGGGCGTGGCCGACGGGGGCGGGCGAGGCCGCCCTGCCGTACCACGCCCACCTGTGGGACCTGCTGCACGGGCGGGCCGCCGGGGACCTCCTGTTCAACTGGAACAGCGGCTACGGCGTCCCGTTCCTCGCCGACTTCTTCGCCTACCTGATGAACCCGTTCTCCTGGCCGACCGCCCTCCTCCCCCGCGACCAGGGCCGGCTCGCGCTCCTCCTGGTCACTCTCGCCATCATCGGCCTCGGCACCGCCCTGATGGCCCACCTGCTCGGCCGGCTGCACGCCGGCCCGCACTGGCTGCGGGCGCTCGCCGCCGTCGGGTACGGGCTCTGCGCCTGGGTGCTCGACGTCGGCGGGGCGGCGCCGATGTGGCTCTGGGGCCTGGTCTCGCTGCCGCTGCTCGGCCTGGCTGCCGACTGGTGCCTGCGCGAGCGGCGCTGGGTGGCCGGCTCGCTGTGCGTCACCCTCGCCTGGGCCGGCAACCTGTACACCGCCGCGCTGGCCACCCTGATGGCCGGGCTGCTGCTGGCCGTCCGTCTGTTCGCCACCCCGCGGCCGTTGCGTCACCGGGTCCGGGTCACCGGGCGGGCCTTCACCATGGCCACCACCGGCGTCCTGCTCGCCTCGCCCGTGCTGTTCGTCGCCGTCCGGGCCGCGCACGGCGCCCAGCCGGAGTCCCCGGTGCAGCCGCTCGGCCCGTCCGGGCTCGGCGGGCACCTCGCGCAGTTGCTGCCCGCCACCCATGGCGGGCGGCCGCTGCCGGACGTCGCGATCGGCCTGCTGGGGCTGCTGCTGGTGTGCGGGCTGCCGTTCAACCGGCGGGTGCGGGTACGGGAGCGGGCGGTCTGGGGCGGGGCGCTGGTGCTGGTGGTGCTCAGCTTCGTCTGGACCCCGACCGTGCTGGTCTGGCACGGTCTGGCGATCCCGGCCGGCGGGCCGTACCGGGTCGCGTTCGTGCTCAGCGGCCTGCTGGTGCTGGCGGGCTGGGTGTCGCTGGCGCACCGGCCGGACCGGCTCACCCTGCTGGGCGGCGCCGCCGTGGTCGCGGTGATCGCCGCGCTGGCGGCGGGCCGGCACTCGGTCCGCGCCTCCACCTGGACGCTGCTGGCCGTCGGCGGGGTCGTCCTGCTCGCCGCGCTCTGGACCCTCGACCGCCGGCACACCGACCGCCGGGCCACCGCCCTGGCGACCTGGGTGCTGGCCGGCGTGGTGCTCGGCAACGCCGTCTGGTCCGGGTACGCGGCGCTCGCCGCCGCCCCGGCCGACCCCGCCTCCCCCGCCGCCGTCCGGGCCGGGTACGCGGCGGTGCGCGACGGCGCCGACTGGCCCCGGGGCCGCAGCGACCCCGGCCCGCACGCCTTCACCACCAACGATCCGCTGCTGCTCGACGGCCAGGGCGGCGGCTACTTCAGCGGCTACCTGCCGACCGTCGCCGCCCTGCTGCTGCACGACCTCGGCGCGGGCTGGACGGCGGGCGGGCGGCAGACCGCCAGCGTCACCGACCCGGTCGGGCAGGCCCTGTTCGCCGTCCGCGCCCACCTCGACGACGGGCCGCCCCCGGCCGGCTTCACCCCCGGACGGGCCGCCGCACCGCCGCTGGTCACCGTGCTGCCGCCCGGCGCCCGGCCGGACACCTCCTCGGTCTGGTCCCGGCAGGAGTCACTGCTCGGCAGCCGGGTGTACGAGGCCCCGCTGCCCGTCCCGGCCGGCGGCCCGCCGCCCACCCTGCACGGCACCAGCGGCTGGTCGCTGCCCGGCGGCGCCGAGGGCACCGTCCTCACCGCGGCCTGCACCCCCGGCGGCACGGCCTACTTCCACGGCGTCTGGTACCGGGGCACGGTCAGCGGCCTCGGCACCACCTACCGCAGCGACGGCGAACAGCCCACCACTGCCGTCGCGATCCACCGGCTGGGGCCGGTCCCCGCCGACGGGACGGTCCGGGTGACCCTGCGCTCCGACACGGTCGGCCAGGTCCCGGCCCGTCCGATCGGCTGCCTGCGGCCCGGCGCCCTGGACGCCGCCGTCGCCCGTCTCACCGCCACCGGCGCGACCGGCGTGACGGCCGGCGGGCACACCCTCGCCGCGACCCTCCCGGCCGGCTCCACCGGCACCGCGCTGCTGTCCGTCCCGGCCGCCGAGGGCTGGACCTGCGCGGCGGGCGGCGGCCGGTACGTCCCGCCGACGCCCGTCCTGGGCATGATCGGCGTACCGCTCGGCGCCGGCGCCGACCGCATCGCCTGCTCCTTCCGCCCGCCCGGTCTCACCGAGGGCCTCACCGTCTGCTCCGCCACCGCCGCCGCCCTCGCCCTGGTCGCCGTCTTCACCCGCTTCTCCCGCCGCCCGACCCGCGCCCCCCGCCGCACCCGCCGGCTCGCCGCCCAGGCCGCCGACCGAGGCTGAGGCGGCCGGGCCTGACGCAACCGGGCCTGAGGCGGCCGGGCCGGGCACGGCCGACCGCCGGTGGCACCGCAAGTGGGCCCGCGCCACCGAGGCGCGGCACAACGCGCGAGGGGCGGCCCGCCAGGTCGGCGGGCCGCCCCTCGGACGGGTGCGGTCAGGGGAGGCTGATCACCTGGCTCCGGTGGGCGGCGGGGTTGAGGTGGTGGAGCAGGAGCAGGCGGGAGGTGTCGCCGGGGGTGCGGCGGATGTCGAGGACGGTGCCGGGCCGGACCGGGGTGGCGAGGGCCGCGGGGCCGCCGAGGCCGGCGCGGATGTCGACGGCGGGGTGCAGGACGTCGAGGGCCAGGACGGGGCGGGTGCCGCGCAGGCCGATGGCGGAGTAGGACTCGGCCGGGTCGGGTGTGCCGGGGGCGACGGTGCTGGTCCAGACGCCGTAGTGGATGGTGCTGTGGCCTTCCCGGACGCCCGGGAGGGCGCTCAGCCGGACGGGGAGGACGACGGCGTCGCCGTCCAGCAGGGCGGTGTCGGTGTCGCCCCAGTGGCCGTTGAGCGGCTGGACGTCGAGTTCGGCGCCGGTTCGGGCGTCCAGGGCGCGGGAGACGAGGACGTCGCTGTTGCGCAGCCGGTCTGCTTCGAGGATGACGTCGGTGGTGCCGTCGCCGTCGGTGTCCAGGGAGACCCGGACGCCGTAGAGCCCGACCGGGGTGGCGGCCGGGGCCCAGAGCTGGGCGCCCACGTAGAGCAGGTCGGAGCTGGTGGCGGCACCGACGACCCGCAGGTTGGCGGCCCGGTCGCCGGGGTGCTGGACGCAGACGTCCTGCGGGGGGTCGGCCGGCTCGGCGTCGTCGTCGGGCCGGATGCCGGCCCCGGGCCCGACGGCGGCTTCGCTGTCGGGCGGGCAGTCGGCCCAGCGGGTGCCTTCGCCGCCGAGGGTGAGGGCGGTGACGAGTCCGGGCCGGTTGCCGGGGGCGGCGCTGCCGCCGAGCATCAGCACGGTGCCGTCCCGGGTGGTGCGGGCGGCGGCGGTGGCGGTGAGGTCGGTGGCCGGGCGCGGGGCGGCGAGGACGGGGACGCGCAGTTGGGGCAGGGCCGGGTCGGTGACGGGGGTGAGCAGGACGCGGCCGGAGAGTTCGGCGCGGTAGCTGCGGGCCTTGCCGTTCTGCAGGGTGTCGATGGTGGGGTCGGGGGCCCGGCCCAGTTCCCCGGGGACGGCGAGGGTGACGTGCACCCGCGCGGTGCCGCCGGCCGGGACGTCGACCTGGTCCGGCGTCACCTCGAAGGTGGCGCCGGGCAGTTCGGTGGCGGCCGCGTAGCCGGTGCGGTAGCTCAACGGCCGGTCCGCGTGGTTGCGCACCTCGATGTCGCGGCCGAGGGCGGTCGGCCCGGCGATCTCGACCGGCCCGTAGGAGACGCCGACGCTGCCTTCGGCCGCTCCGTCGTCGGCCGCGTAGGCGACGACGGGGGTGTGGACGGCCCGGTCGACCTGGGCGCGGCCGCCGCCGGTGCGCTCGGGGCCGTAGACCGGTCCGCCGTGGTCGTCGCCGAGCCAGGTGTCGACGGCGGTGTTCATGAGCGCGGCCTTGAGCTGTTCGACCGGCCAGTCGGGGTGGGCGGCGCGGACGAGGGCGGCGAGGCCGGTGATGTGCGGGGTGGCCATCGAGGTGCCGTCCTCGCGCTGGCCGCCGCTGCCGCTGCCGACGAGGGCGGACCAGATGGTCTCGCCGGGGGCGGCGAGGTCGGGTTTGACGATGCCGGGGACGCCGATGCCGCGGGAGGAGAAGTCGGTGAGGGTGTCGGTGCGGGCGGGCTGGTCCTGGGAGACGGAGCCGTGCAGCGGGTTGCCGGGGGCGGCGAGGCGGATCTCGACCGGTCCGGCCGCGGCGGCCTGCCGGAGCCGTTCGCCGTCGGCGTGGGCGAGCAGGGCGGCCGGGATGCGGTCGTTGCCGGAGATCTCGGCGAGGTGGTCGGTGTCGGCGGCGTAGAGGGCGCCGATCGCACCGGCGTCGGCGGCGTGGTCGGCGCGGGGGCCGGAGTTGCAGGCCCGTTCGGTGTCGCGGGTGCGCCAGGTGAGGACGGCGATCTTTCCGGCGAGCCGCTGCCGGTCGGCTTCGCTGTAGGCGGCGCAGCCGTCGGACTGGTCGGCGGGCAGGGCGAGTTGGCCGCTGACGTCGGCGCTGGACCAGCCCTGGTAGCGCTCGCTCCAGTGGGCCGGGACGACGCCGGCCAGGCTGGCGGGGGCGAGCACGGTGAGGCCGTCGGTGTCGCTGTGCGGGTCGACGGAGGCGGCGACGGCGATGGCCCGGGCGGCGGTGCCGGGGCTGCCGCCGATGCCGTAGACGTCGCCGTCGTTGCCGGCGGCGGCGACCACGACGGTGCCGAGGGCGGCGAGCCGGTCGACGGCGAGGGCGTCGGTGTCGTCGGGGTTGCCGAAGCGGCTGCCGAGGGAGAGGTTGACGACGTCGAGGCGGTCGCCGAGGTCACCGTCGCCGTTGGGGTCGGCGGCGAGGTCTAGGGCCTGGGCGAGCCGGTCGGTGGAGCCGTCGCAGCCGAAGACCCGGATCGCGTACAGCTGGGCGCCGGGGGCGGCGCCGGGGCCGACCTTGAACCCGGCGGGGTCGAGTCCGGGCCGGTAGGGGCCGGTGTACGGGTGGCCGTCGGCGGTGACGCCGTAGCCGGCGGCGGTGCCGGCGACGTGGGTGCCGTGCCCGTTGCGGTCGCAGTCGATCGGGTTGTCGCTGGGGTGCGGGACGGGCTGGTGGTGGGGGGAGGACGGGTCGGGGTTGTAGTCGTCGCCGACCAGGTCCTTGCCGCCGATCACCTTGGCGTTGGGGAACAGCTCGGGCGGGGCCGGCTTGCCGCGTTCGACGGAGCGGAAGGCGGCCTCGGTGCCGGGGCCGCCGAAGTCGGCGTGGGTGTAGTCGATGCCGCTGTCGATGATGCCGATCCGCACCCCCTGGCCGGTGTTGCCGTCGCCGGTGGCGCCGGCCCAGACCTGCGGGGCGCCGAGCAACGGGACGGAGTAGGCGTTGTCCCGCTGTTTGCGGACGATCGGGTGGACGGCCCGGACGCCGGGCAGCGCGCGCAGGGCGGGCAGCCGGTCGGCGGGCGCGTTGACGGCGAGGCCGGTGAGCAGGGTGCGGGTGCGGTAGAGCTCGCCGGCGGTGGGCGCCGCCCGGTGGACGGCCGCGGCGAGCCGGTCGAGGGCTTCGCCGGCCTTGGCGCGCTGGGCGGCGCCGGCATCGGCGGCCTCCCGGCGGGCGGCCTCCGGGGAGCGCTGGGCCCGCCGGGCCCCGTCGGCGGCGCGCCGCCAGGCGGGGCCGGCCGGCTCGGTGCCGAGTTCGAGCAGGACGGTGGCCGTTCGGCCGGCCCTCGACGGCTCCGTCGGGGGCCCGCCGGAGGCCGGGGTGGCGGCGAGCGCCGCGCTCCCGGCCAGCACGGCCAGGGTGAGGCCGATCCGGGTGATGGGTCGGCGGACGGATGGCAGGCGCACTGGGCCCTCTCCCCCCGGCAGGGGGACTGATCCGCACACCGTGTCGCTGACGCCCGCCCGCGCGAACGTCGATCACCCTTCCGGGGGCCCCAAATTAGGATGATCGCGCCGGCGAGCGCGAGCAACTTCCCTCGGACGGACGCCGGTTGCACTCGACCGGGTGACCTGACGGCAGCCCGAGCGGCCTATTCGGCAGATGAACGGCCGGGTCGGAGAAGCCCCCCGAGGAGGGCC
The DNA here is from genome assembly GCF_042677305.1 of Kitasatospora sp. NPDC127121. Classification (NCBI taxonomy): domain Bacteria; kingdom Bacillati; phylum Actinomycetota; class Actinomycetes; order Kitasatosporales; family Streptomycetaceae; genus Kitasatospora; species Kitasatospora sp. NPDC127121. Next base: position 11,683 of record NZ_JBHXTQ010000128.1, read on the forward strand.
GTCCGACGACCCCTGACAGACAGGCCCGCCAGGGGTTCCCGTCAGAGGTGCCCGGTCGAGCCGCCGTTGTCGCGGCGGTCCAGCGCCCGCTGCAGCGCGGCGGCGGCGAAGGGGTTCCGCTCGGCGGCCCGGCGCCGGCGCGGGGCGCGGACGGGGGTGGCGGCGGGGGCGGCAGTGGCGTGGCGGTCGGCGGTGAGGGGCATACCGGGCTCCTTGGAAGCGGCGCCCCGAAGAGGGCGCGGGAGGGGAGGGGTACGCGCGGGGGCAGGGATCGCCTGCCCGTGAAGGCGCACGCGGACACGGGCCGAACGCCCTGTCTACAGGGTCGGCACGCCGTATCGCCCTTCCACGGTACGACCGGGCCCGGGCCGTGTCTGCACGAATACTTGGATTTCCTAGTATCTGAGACGGGCACCCCCCGGGGGGCGTCGGGCTCAGGCGCCCAGGTCGACCGAGCGGGCGAAGCGGGCGCCGATCTCGGCGGCGATCGCCGACAGCACGTCCTGCGGGATCTGGCTGTCCACGGTGATGGAGGCGAGCGCGCCGCCGCCGTCGCGGGCTACCTGCATGCCGGCGATGTTGATGCCGGCGTCGCCGAGGTGGCGGCCGAGCACGCCGACCACGCCGGGGCGGTCCTCGTACTTGAAGAAGGCCATGTGGTCGGTGAGCGCGACGTCCACGTCGAAGGCGTCCACGCCGACGATCTTCTGGGTCTGCTTCGGGCCGGCCAGGGTGCCGGAGATGGCGATCTCCTCGCCGTTCGCGAGCGTGCCGCGGACGGTGATCACGTTGCGGTGCTCGGCGCTCTCGCTGGAGGTGGTCAGGCGGACCTCGACGCCGCGCTCCTGGGCGAACAGCGGGGCGTTGACGTAGGACACCGTCTCCGCCACCACGTCCTCGAACACGCCCTTCAGCGCGGACAGTTCGAGCACCTTCACGTCGTGCTGGGTGATCTCGCCGCGGACCTCGACGTCGAGCCGGACGGCGACCTCGCCGGCCAGCGCGGTGAAGATCCGGCCGAGCTTCTCGGCCAGCGGCAGGCCCGGACGCACGTCCTCGGCGATCACGCCGCCCTGGACGTTGACGGCGTCCGGCACCAGCTCACCGGCCAGCGCCAGGCGCACCGACTTGGCGACGGCGATGCCGGCCTTCTCCTGCGCCTCGTCGGTGGAGGCGCCCAGGTGCGGGGTGGCGACCACGTTGTCGAAGCCGAACAGCGGGGAGTCGGTGCACGGCTCCTTGGTGTACACGTCCAGGCCGGCGCCGGCCACCCGGCCGTCGCGCAGGGCGTTGGCGAGCGCCTCCTCGTCCACGATGCCGCCGCGGGCGGCGTTGACGATGCGCACGGTCGGCTTGACCTTGTGCAGCGCCTCGTCGCCGATCAGGCCGATGGTCTCGGGGGTCTTGGGGAGGTGGACGGTGATGAAGTCCGAGACCTCCAGCAGCTCCTCCAGGGTGACCAGCTTGACGCCCATCTGGGCGGCGCGGGCGGCCTGGATGTAGGGGTCGTACGCGACGATCTTCATGCCGAACGCGGACATCCGCTGGGCGACCAGGACGCCGATCCGGCCGAGGCCGACGACGCCGAGGGTCTTCTCGCTCAGCTCGACGCCGGTGTACTTGTTGCGCTTCCACTCGCCCTGCTTGAGCGCGGCGTTGGCCGGCGCGATGTTGCGGGCGACGGAGATCAGCAGGCCGCAGGCGAGTTCGGCGGCGGTGACGATGTTGGAGGTCGGCGCGTTCACGACCATCACGCCGGCCTTGGTGGCGGCGGCGACGTCCACGTTGTCCAGGCCGACCCCGGCCCGGGCGACCACCTTGAGCTTGCGGGCGACGGCCAGCGCCTCCGCGTCGACCTTGGTGGCGGAGCGGATCAGGATCGCGTCGACGTCGGCGATCGCGCCGAGCAGCTCGGTGCGGTCGGCGCCGTTGCAGTGGCGGATCTCGAAGTCGGGGCCGAGGGCGTCGACGGTGGCGGGCGACAGCTCTTCGGCGATCAGGACGACGGCGGTTTTGGATGTCACAGTGCTCACGACAGTGTGTCCTTAACTCTGCGGTTCTCCCCGGCACGTGGGTGGCGTGGACGGCGGGGGGAAGGTGGCATGCCGCGTAGGTAGACGCACGACGCTGTGGGCCTGACGCGCACTCGGAGTGTATCGACGGGCTGGGTACCAGGCTGCTCCCGTCCGGCGAAATCACCCGGACGGGAGCAGCCTACTTGTACAAGGAAGTTACAAAATCGGGCAGAGCCCGAGGCCGGTTCAGGCCTTGTCGTCGACCCAGCTCATCAGCGAGCGCAGCTTCTTGCCGGTGGTCTCCAGCAGGTGGTCCTCGTCGGCCTTCTTGTACTCGTTGTACTTGGGCAGACCGGCCTTGTACTCGGCGATCCAGGTGTTGGCGAAGGTGCCGTCCTGGATCTCGGCGAGGACCTTGCGCATCTCGGCCTTGGTGGCGTCGGTGATGATCCGCGGGCCGGTGACGTAGTCGCCCCACTCGGCGGTCTCGGAGACCGACCAGCGCATCTTCTCCAGGCCGCCCTCGTACATCAGGTCGACGATGAGCTTCAGCTCGTGCAGGCACTCGAAGTAGGCGATCTCCGGCTGGTAGCCGGCCTCGACCAGGGTCTCGAAACCGGCCTTCACCAGGGCGGCGGTGCCACCGCACAGGACGGCCTGCTCACCGAACAGGTCGGTCTCGGTCTCCTCGGTGAAGGTGGTCTTGATGACGCCGGCCTTGGTGGCGCCCAGGCCCTTGGCGTAGGACAGCGCCAGGTCGAAGGCCTTGCCGGAGGCGTCCTGCTCGACGGCGACGATCGCGGGGACGCCGCGGCCCTCCTCGTACTGGCGGCGGACCAGGTGGCCCGGGCCCTTCGGGGCGACCATGCAGACGTCGACGTCCGCCGGGGGCTTGATGAAGCCGAAGCGGATGTTCAGGCCGTGGCCGAAGAACAGGGCGTCGCCGGCCTTCAGGTGCGGGGCGATGTCGGCCTCGTAGACGTCGGCCTGGATCGGGTCCGGCACCAGGATCATGATGACGTCGGCCTCGGCCGCGGCCTCGGCCGGGGTGACGACGCGCAGGCCGGCCTCCTCCGCCTTGGCGCGGGACTTGGACTCCGGCTTCAGGCCGACCCGGACGTCGGCGCCGGAGTCGCGCAGGGACAGCGCGTGGGCGTGGCCCTGGCTGCCGTAGCCGATGACCGCGACCTTGCGGCCCTGGATGATGGACAGGTCGGCGTCGTCTTCGTAGAACAGCTCGGCCACGGGGGCACATCTCCTTGCGTGATGGTTGCCGGGTACGCGTTCTCTACGGTAGGCGTACCGGCGGGGGCGTGGGGCGGTGCTTCAGGGTGTGAGACGGCCTGCGTCTCGGGGGTGCTCAGGCGCTGCGGTCGAGGGCGCGCAACGAGCGGTCCGTGATCGAACGGGCGCCGCGCCCGATGGCGACCAGGCCGGACTGGACCAACTCCTTGATGCCGTAAGGCTCCAGCATCCGGAGCATGGCCTCCAGCTTGTCCGAGCTTCCGGTGGCCTCGATGGTCACCGCGTCCGGGGACACGTCGACCGTCTTGGCACGGAACAGCTGGACGATCTCGACGATCTGCGACCGGGTCTCGTTGTCGGCGCGGACCTTCACCAGGACCAGTTCCCGCTGGATCGCAGCGGACTGGTCGAGTTCGACGATCTTTATCACGTTCACGAGCTTGTTGAGCTGCTTGGTGACCTGTTCCAGCGGGAGGTCCTCGACGTTGACCACGATGGTCATCCGGGACACGTCCGGATGCTCGGTCGGGCCGACGGCGAGGGAGTCGATGTTGAAGCCCCGACGGGAGAACAGGGCGGCGATGCGGGCGAGCACGCCGGGCTTGTTCTCGACCAGGACGGAGAGGGTGTGCTTGGACATGGGGTTCCTCAGGCGCTCTGGAGTTGAAGGGGGGCGTTAGTCGAGGTCGTCGCCGAAGTCGGGGCGGACGCCCTTGGCGAACTGGATCTCGTCGTTGCTGGTGCCGGCCGCGACCATCGGCCAGACCATGGC